>DASXLU010000043.1:0-18012 GCA_036496065.1 Candidatus Acidiferrum sp. | reverse complement strand
GCGGTCAGCAACGGGCTGGGTTACTGCGAGGCAGTCGAAAAGCTGCTGAATACGGAAGCGCCGCCGCGGGCACGGGTGATTCGAACGATTTTGACGGAGTTGCAACGAATTGCGAGCCACCTGCTTTGGTTAGGCACGCATGGGCTGGATATAGGCGCGCTGACGCCGCTGTTTTACTGCATGCGCGAGCGCGAAGAAATCCTGAAAATTTTCGAAAAGTATTGCGGAGCGCGGCTGACCACCCATGCGTTTCGCATCGGCGGGCTGCAATATGAGGCGTACGACACGTTCGAAAAAGATGTGGAGCGATTTTGCCGGGCCTTCGCCAACCGCATACAGGATTACGAGAATCTGCTGACCGGCAACAGCATATGGATCGGGCGCACACGAAATGTGGGAACGCTTTCGGCGGAGGATGCGATTGCGCTGGGGGTGTCGGGGCCAGTGCTGCGGGCCAGCGGAGTGAAGTGGGACCTGCGGAAGGCGATGCCGTACGCGGCGTACGATCAATACAATTTCGAAATTCCCACGGGGACGAAAGGCGATACGTACGACCGGTATATGGTGCGCATGGAAGAGATGCGGCAATCGCGGCTGATCTGCCTGCAAGCGATCGAGAATATTCCGCCGGGTCCGATTATGGCGAGAGTGGGGAAAGTGCTGAAGCCGCCGCCGGGAGAGGTGTATCACTCGATTGAGGGGCCGAAGGGAGTGCTGGGCTACTACATCGTGAGCGATGGCACAGTGCAGCCGTATCGCGTGCGGATTCGGCCGCCGTCGTTCGTCAACTTGCAGGCGTTCAGCAAAATGGTGGAGGGGCATCTGGTGGCGGACGTGGTGGCGATCATTGGCACGCTGGACATTGTTCTGGGGGAGGTGGATCGCTAAGCCATGACGTCCGCCGCCCAGAGCATCTTGTCGTTTCTGCAGACGTGGTGGGTGGAGCTCGTCTGCGGAGTGGTGATTGTGACGGTGGTGCCGCTGATCGTGGGCTACATCGTGTTGGTGGAACGCAAGCTGATGGCGGACATGCAGGCGCGGCTGGGGCCGATGCGCGTGGGTCCACATGGATTGTTGCAGCCGATTGCCGATGCGCTGAAGCTGCTGATCAAGGAAGACATCGTTCCCGACGATGCGGACAAAGTGATTTTCTGGCTGGCGCCGGTGATGTCGGTGTCGGCGGCGATGGTGTCGATGGGAGCGCTGGCGTTCGGGCCAAATTTCCAGGTGGCGCGGGACATTAATATAGGGATTCTTTTTGTGCTGGGCGTGAGCTCGCTGGGACTGTTTGGGATTGTGTTGGGCGGATGGGCGTCGAACAGCCATTATTCGCTGCTGGGAGCGCTGCGGAGTACGGCGCAACTGGTGAGCTATGAAACGGCGGCGGGGCTCGCGGTGGTCAGCGGGCTGCTGTTGTCGGGGACATTGCGGATCAAGGCGATTGTGGAGGCACAGGCGCACTTTGGGGTGTGGTTCGTGTTCCTGGCGCCGGTGGCGTTCTTCATTTATTTGGTGGCGTCGATTGCGGAGACGAATCGCGCGCCGTTTGATTTGACCGAGGCGGAATCGGAATTGGTTGCGGGATATATGACGGAGTTTAGCGGATTCCGGTGGTCGCTCTATTTTCTGGCGGAATACGCGAACATGATTGTGGTGGCGTCGGTGGCGACTACGTTATTTCTGGGTGGGTGGCTGCGGCCGTTTCCTGGCGTGCATTGGCTCAACTGGCTGGACTGGATTCCGCCGCTGGTGCTGCTGGTGGTGAGCGGGTATTGCGTTTACCGAGCAGGGAAGCAGCCGGTCGCGGTGCAGACATTGTTTATGTGGATGGTGGCGCTGGCGTGCCTGGCGCTGGCTGCGCTGCTGGCGCTGCCGTTGATTGTGGCGCCGCTGCGATTCCTGCAACCGGGACTGCACGGCGCGTTCTGGTTTCTGGCGAAGGTGGGCGGGTATCTGTACACGTTCATGTGGATGCGGTTTACGCTGCCGCGTTATCGGTTCGATCAGTTGATGCGGCTGGGCTGGTATTTCCTGATTCCACTGGCGCTGGTGAATGTGTTTGCGGTGGGGTCGGCGATGATGCTGGAGCTGGAATTTGGCTGGAATCGCTGGATCGCGTTGGCGGTGACGCTGATCGTTACGCTGGGGGCCGCGCTATTTCTTTTGGTTATGAACGACAGGCGAGCCGCGGCGGCGAATGCGGCAGGAGCAGCGGCTACGGATTCCTATGCTGGATAGCGTGATCTTTTATTTTTTTGCGGCGATCGCGATTGCGAGTGCGGCGTTGATGGTGACGCGGCGCAATGCGATTCACAGCGCGGTATTTCTGATCACTACGTTGCTGGCGACGGCCGGGATTTTTTTGCAGTTGCGCGCCGAGTTTCTGTTTGCGGTGCAGATCATTTTGTACGTTGGCGGCATCATGGTGCTGTTTATTTTTGTGATCATGCTGGTGCGGCTAGATGCGCCGTTGGAGAAAGTACATTTTTCGTACCAGCGATGGGTGGCGGGGCTGGTGGCGTTTGCACTGGCGCTCGAGGTGGGCGCGACGTTCGTGCTGTTGCGGCGGCTGCCGGGCCAGGGATCTTTGGTACTGCGAGCGGCGGCAGCTGATAAACTGCCACCCAACAGCGAGGCCCTCGCAGAGAGCTTGTTCAGCAACTATTTATTGCCATTCGAAATTGCCAGCGTGCTTTTGCTGGTAGCGATGGTCGGTGCAGTGATTATGGCCAAGAAAAGGACGTAGAGCGCCATGATGCCCGCAGGACACTATCTATTTTTGAGTCTGGCGCTGTTTCTGATCGGCGCGATCGGAGTGGTGACGCGGCGGAACGTGATCATCGTGCTGATGTGCATCGAGCTGATACTGAATTCCGTGAACATCAATTTGGTGGCGTTTTCGCGATTGTATGGAGATGTGGCGGGGCAGGCGTTCGCACTGTTTATTGTGGCGGATGCTGCGGCCGAGGCGGCGGTGGGACTGGGCATTATCATCGCGTTCTTCCGCAACCGCGAGACAGTGTACGCGGACGAGATGGATATTCTGCGATGGTAGGCGCTCGCATGCAGGAGCGGAGGCCGTGACGCCCAACGGCTTCTTTCTGGAACATTTATGGCTGATCCCGTTATTTCCGCTGATGAGCGCGGCGCTGATGTTGTTCTTCCGGCGGCTGCTTCCGAAAAGCGCGGTCAGTTTCCTATGCGTTGGCAGCGTGCTGCTGTCGTTTCTGTTCGCGTGTGGAGCGGTGACGCAACTTTTATCCGCGCCTGCGTACAGCCGGGTATACCAGCAAATTTTGTTTGAGTGGATCACTCCTGGCATTTTTCACGCAGCGGTGGGAATGACTGAGTTTGTGGCGGACTGGGGCTATCTGCTGGATCCGTTGTCGTGCGTGATGGTGCTGGTGGTGACGGGCGTCGGACTGTTGATTCATATCTACTCGATTGGCTACATGCATCACGAAGAGGATTACGCGCGATATTTTGGATATTTGAACCTGTTCATGTTCGCGATGCTGACGCTGGTGCTTGCGAACAATTTGCTGCTGTTGTTTGTTGGTTGGGAAGGCGTGGGGCTTTGCAGTTACCTGCTGATCGGATTTTATTTTCAGCGGAAATCCGCGTGCGATGCGGGTAAGAAAGCGTTCTTGGTGAATCGGATTGGAGATGCAGGATTTCTGTTGGGCATATTTTTGATTGCAACTACGTTGGGTACGGTGAGATTTACGTCGACGGGACTGCCGGACCCGGTTACGTATTCGGGGATTCTGCAAACGCTTGCGGCGGTTATCGACCAGCATCGTTTAGCGTACGGAGCGCCTGTCTTTACTGCGATTGCATTGCTGCTATTTGCGGGGGCGACGGGAAAGTCTGCGCAGTTGCCGCTGTACGTGTGGTTGCCCGATGCGATGGAAGGGCCGACACCGGTAAGCGCGCTGATTCACGCGGCGACGATGGTGACCGCCGGCGTGTATATGGTGGCGCGCATGAACGCGATTTATCAGGTGGCACCGCTGTCGATGGACATCGTGGCGGTGGTGGGAGCGCTGACGGCGATATTTGCTGCGTCGATGGCGATGGTGCAGACGGACATCAAGAAGGTGCTGGCGTATTCCACCATCAGTCAACTGGGATACATGTTTCTGGCGTTGGGAGTAGGAGCGTTTGCGGCGGGCATTTTCCATCTGATGACGCATGCGTTTTTTAAGGCGCTGTTGTTCCTTGGCGCCGGTGCAGTGATTCACGCGTTATCGGGAGAGCAGGACCTGCGGAAAATGGGCGGGCTGTGGAATACGATTCCACGAGTGTCGCGGCCGTTCATGATTGCGACGTTCGCGATTGCGGGATTCCCACCGCTAGCGGGATTCTTCAGTAAGGACGAAATTTTGAGTCACGCATTCAACCGTTCGCAGATGATGGACCGGTTTCTGTTTTTGTGGATTATTGGATGGATAACCGCAGGGCTGACGGCGTTCTATATGTTCCGGTTATTTTTCCTGGCGTTTCGCGGACGCTCGCGGATCCCTACCCAGATTGAGGATCACATTCACCAGCCACCGCAGAGCATGACATTTCCCCTGCTGGTGCTGATGCTTCTGTCGATTGCGGGAGGATGGTTCGCGCTGCCGGTGCTGTGGGGGGAACGAAATTATTTTGCGGAATTTCTGGATCCGGTGCTGGGAGGGATCGAGCCGGACACGGGTACTGTGGAACTGGGGCGGCATCCGCTGTTGAAAGAATATTTGCTGATGGCCGCGTCGGTGGCGATTGCATCGCTGGGACTGTGGTTGGCGTACAGGTTGTTTCTGAAGAATCCCAAATTGCATACGAAGGTGGCGGAAGCGTGGCCGCGCCTATACCGCGTGCTGACGCACAAATATTATGTGGACGAAATCTACGAAGCGCTGTTCGTGAATCGCCTGAAGGATCTGAGCGTTTCGCTGGGATTTCTTGATGCGAAGCTGATCGATGGAGTCGCTGTTGACGGCACGGCCGCGCTGACACGATTTTTCTCGCGTGTATCGATGTGGTGGGACAAGTGGATCGTGGATGGTCTGGTGAATCTGTTGGCCAAGGTAAGTAACGGATTCAGCGTGCCGGTGCGAATGCTGCAGACCGGCATGTTTTCGACATACGCGGCGATGATTTTGCTGGGGTTGGTGATTTTGCTGGGCTATTACGGGCACCACATGCAGATTTGGGTGCGCAATTTGCGTTGAAAGGCGAAACGGATGCCGTTTCTCTCGAATCATCTGCTGAGCGTCGTGCTGTTCACGCCACTGGTTGGCGCGGCGCTGCTTTGCTTTGTGCCGCGGGCGCTCTCGGAATATCAGCGGCTGATCGGGAACTTGTTTGGGGTGCTGGGATTTCTGGTGTCGATTCCGCTGGTGCGGCATTTCTCCAGTGGATCTGGTGATTTTGCGTTTAAGGAATCTGCGGATTGGATTCCGTCAATTGGAGCGCATTACGCGCTGGGAATTGATGGCATCAGCCTGCTGCTGGTGATGCTGACGACGTTGCTGGGAATGCTGGCGATTTTTTCGTCGTGGAGTTCGATTCAACTGCGCACCAAGGAGTATTACATCCTGCTGCTGTTGCTGCAGACGGGCATGCTGGGCGTGTTCATGTCGCTAGACTTTTTCCTGTTTTATGTTTTCTGGGAAGTGATGCTGGTGCCGATGTACTTCCTGATTGGCGTGTGGGGCAGCGAGCGCCGTCTGTACGCGGCGATCAAGTTTTTTCTGTACACGTTGGCTGGCTCGGTGATCATGCTGCTGGCAATCCTGGCGCTGTATTTCAATGCGACAAAACTGACTGGTGTGCAGACGTTCGACATTCCGTCACTGTTGGCGAGCGCGCAATTCTTTCCCGATGCGCTGAAGGGCTGGCTGTTCTGGGGATTCTTTTTCGCGTTCGCGATCAAGGTGCCGATGTTCCCATTTCACACCTGGCTGCCGGACGCACATACGGAAGCGCCGACGGCGGGTTCGGTGATTCTGGCCGGCGTACTGCTGAAGATGGGAACTTACGGTTTCCTGCGATTTTCGCTGCCGATCCTTCCGCACGACCTGTACATGCGAGGGAAGATCATTCACATCGTGGTGGTGCTCTCGCTGATCAGTATTATTTATGGTGCGGTGGTGTGCTTGATGCAGAAGGATATGAAGCGCCTGATTGCGTACAGTTCCGTGAGCCACATGGGATTTTGCACGCTGGGAATTTTCGCGCTGACGCCGCACGGGCTCTCCGGCAGCGTGCTGCAACAGATCAATCACGGGATTTCGACAGGAGCGCTGTTTCTGATTGTAGGCATGCTTTACGAACGGCGGCACACGCGACTGATTTCGGAATTTGGGGGGCTGGCCACGCCGATGCCAAACTTCGCGGCGATATATCTGATTATTACGCTGAGTTCGCTGGGCATGCCGCTGCTGAACGGGTTCATCGGCGAATTCACGATATTGCAGGGCGCGTTTGAGGTGAATCACGCGTGGGCAGCGTGGGCAACACTGGGAATCGTGCTAGGAGCGGCATATTTGTTGTGGCTGTACCAGCGGGTGGTGTTTGGCAATGTGACCCACGAAGTGAATAAAACTTTGCCGGACCTGAATGCGCGTGAATACGCGGTGCTTGTGCCGCTGGTGATCATCGCATTCTGGATTGGGATTTACCCGAAACCGTTCTTCGCGGTGATTGGGAAGCCGGTGGAGCGGATCATTCAACAAGTGAATCCGGAGTTCTATCACAATGTTTCGCCGATCGGCGAGGGGCACTCCGCGAGTCCCGTTGTTGGAGCTGCCGCGCGCGTGGATGCCGCGAAAGCTTCGGTTACGGTTGTGGAGGGCAGGTAGCCCACTCTGATGCACTCCATACTTAACTCCATTTTGAATTACGTACACGGCGACGGGCTAACGATTTTGCCGCAGATGGAGTTGCTGCTTTTTGCGCTGGGGATTTTGATTTTTGATTTTCTGCTGGCGGAAAACGAAAAGCACTGGAACGCGATACTCGCGTTGATGGGCGTGGCCGCGGCGGGAATTGGCCTGTTCATGCAGGGGCAGCGTTTCGCGGCGGATATTGGTTATGCCAGCGAGCATCCGGATCAGGGAGCGTTTCCCGGATTGCTGGGGTTTCACGAAACGATTGTGGTAGACGGATTGTTTCTGGTGTTCGCCGCAATTTTCCTGGCGGCAACGGCGCTGGTGATTCTGCTATCGATTCGTTATCTGGATTTGGAAGCCGAGCAGCAAGGCGAATATTACGCACTGCTGCTGTTCGCGTGCATCGGAATGATGTTCATGGCGTCGGGGATCGATCTGATCGTGCAATTTCTGGGGCTGGAAACTATGGCGCTGAGTTTCTATGTGTTGACAGGTTTTTTGCGCCGCGAAAAGCGTTCGAACGAAGCTGCTCTGAAGTACTTGCTGCTTGGCGGATTCAGCTCGGCGATTCTAGCTTACGGATTTTCGCTGCTGTATGGAGCGAGCGGCGGGTTCACGGGGATTCGCGAGATTGCGTACAGCCTCGATCGCCGAATGACCACCACGGACGCGCACGGAGTGACGGACTGGCTGGTGATCCTGGCGTTCGTGACGATAGCGGCGGGATTATTTTTCAAGATTGCGGCGGTGCCATTTCATCAGTGGGCGCCCGACGTGTATGAGGGAGCGCCAACACCGATCACGGCGTACATCAGCGTGGCATCGAAGACGGCAAGTTTCGCGCTGCTGTTGCGGCTGATGACGGTGGTGTTTGGAGGATCGCAGCCGACATGGGTGTTTCTGATGGCTGGCGTGGCGATTGCGTCGCTGACTTGGGGAAATCTGGCCGCGCTGACGCAAAACAATTTGAAGCGGCTGCTGGCGTACTCGTCGATCTCGCACGTGGGTTATGTGCTGTTGGGGCTGGTCGCGGGGAATCTTACGGGGTTGATTGGCATAGTGTATTACCTGCTGGCGTATGTATTCATGACGCTGGGTGCGTTTGCGACGATTATCATATTGCGGCAGCGCGGAATTATTGGCGATGAAATCAGCGACCTGGACGGACTGTATCAGCGGAGTCCATATGCGGCGGTGCTACTGCTGGTGTTCATGCTATCGCTGGCGGGAATTCCGCCGACAGCCGGGTTCATGGGCAAATATTTTATTTTTCAGGCGCTGATTGAGACGCATCATCCAGTGCTGGCGATTTTTGCGGCGCTGTATATCGTGCCTGCGCTCTACTACTATTTTCGAATTGTTGTGCATGCGTGGGTGAAGCGTCCTGGAGATGCGGCTGTGCCGTTGATCAGCGATGCGCAGCTTGTGGCGTTGACGGTGGCTGCGTTTGTAACTCTTGCCGCTGGGCTGTATCCTGAGCCGTTCACGCGACTGGCCCACTATGCCATCGGACCCTAATCCCAATCCTGATTCCAAATTGTCGCCTGCGGCGAAGCAGGTGAAGCAAGATTCGCAACAGTTCGCGATGGCGATCGAGTTGCCGTTCGTGATTGTGGCGGCGATTGGAGTGGGGGGAGGGTTGGGTTGGGTGCTGGACCATTATTTGCATACGAAGCCGGTGATGATGCTGATTTTTGGCGGGGTGGGATTTTTTGTGGGGATTCGCGATGTGTTGCGGAGGGTGGCGGTTAAGTAGGTTGGGCCAGCCGGGCAATCGAGACAAGTATTGATGGTGGCGGCCCGCCTCAGAAGGCGGCTCCTACAACTGCATGAATGTCGCTACACAACCGGCGCCGTATGCGAAATCGGAGAAGAGGATTGCGCAGTTTACGTTGATTTTCGGGTTGGTGGCGGCGCTGCCGTTTGCGCACTATCACTCGTTCCGGTGGGGAGCGGGGATCCTGATTGGGACAATCCTGGCGTGGTTTAATTTCCGGTGGCTGCGACAGGGAATGGACGCGTTGACGCAGGCCGCCGCGGCGCAGGCCGGGCAACAAAACGCGCAGGTTCCACTGGGAGTTTACTTGACGGCGGCGTTTCGCTACGGGTTGATAGCCCTAGCGGTGTGTGTTATTTTTAAGTATCTGAACGTTCCCGCAATCAGCATGGTTTTGGGTTTGCTCGCTCTGGGAGCGGCTACGGTAGCGGTGAGTGTGTTCGAAATCTTTCGCCCCTTGGACTAACAAATGGAAGAGCACGTAAGCGGACTTACGCAGTGGGTAAACCATGTGTTCGGCGCGACTGCGCTGGCGCTGCTGCATGCGTTGCATGTTCAGCCTGCCGACTATGACCGGCCGATTCCGGAGTATGTAGTGATGTCGGTAGTGGTGCTGATTATCGGCACGATTTTCGCGTTGATTCTGCGCGCGCGGCTGTCGGTGGATCGTCCGGGGCCGTTGCAACAGGCCGCGGAATTGTTGCTGACGAATCCGATGGGATTCGGGATTAAGGATCTGCTGGAAGAAAACGTAGGGCGCGGCGCGGAGAAATTTATTGCGTTCACCGGGTCGGTAGCGATTTTCATTCTTCTCGCGAATCTGTTGAGCATTTTCCCAGCATTCAGTTCGCCGACCGGGTATGCGGTGGTGCCGCTGGCGTGCGCGATTCTGACTTTCCTGTATTTCAACTGGCAGGGTATTCGCCATCATGGGCCGGTACGCTATCTATTGACGTTTGCCGGTTCGCCCAAGACTGTGGGTGATTCGGTGTTGGCGCTTCTGCTGTTCCCGGTGGAGCTGATCAGCACGACGGCTCGGCTGCTGTCGCTCACCGTTCGTTTGTGGGCCAATATTTTCGCCAGCGACTTGATTTACGTGATTTTCCTTTCGCTGTTGATTGGGCCGGCGCAATGGGCATGGGCCAAGAATCCGGCGTTCGGCGTGGTGCTTGGAATTTTCCCAGTATTTTTCCCGATTGTGTTTATCGGGCTGCATATTTTCGTGTCGGTGATTCAGGCGTACATCTTCACGGTTCTGCCGTCGATTTATCTGGGATTGGCTACGGCGGACGAGCACTGAAATATGGAACCGGTTTGAAGGCCGGCCACTACATTGGTTGTGCCGCTCCAGTGTGAGACCGGTTGTGGGGCGTGGATCCGGGAACCACCTCCTGGCGGCAATTTAAAGGAGGCAGTATGAAGAAGGCAGTTATTTTGATGGCAACGCTTGCCGTGGTGATCGTCATGATCGCACCGGCCGCGTTTGCGCAGGATACTTCGGGAGCGGCAGCAGGTGGCAAGGGAATGCTGGCCATTGCAGCCGGTTTTGGCATGGCGATTGCCGCGTTTGGTGCCGCATTCGGACAGGGAAAAGTAGCGTCGTCTGCGTGCGAAGGGATTGCGCGCAATCCGGGAGCGGCGGGCGCGATTCGCGCATCGATGATTCTTGGGCTGGTATTTATCGAGACGCTGGCGCTGTTTACGCTCGCGATCATTATGTTGAAGGTTTAATTTCGCGAAATAGCGAAGGGTTTTGGCCCGTTCAGAGGAATCTGAACGGGCCTTTTTCTTTGTGCGGAGGGCGACGGCACGCGTTCGTTTTGCTAAGGATGGCCAGGCATGAGCTGAAGTTGTCGCCGGACTCAAGTTGTGGGGATCTTGCGGACATGGGGCGCAGAATTCCTTCGGTTCCCTCAGGACAAGGCTGCGCCCCTACGGCGACAGGGAGAGGTGATGAGGGTCACTGCAAAGAGGAGGGGAAGAGACTAAACGGGTTGTATGGGTGATTCTGGGAATGTGCGTGCGGCATGGCTGCAGGGGCCTTCGAGTCACTGCGAGGCGGTACCGGTGTATTCGACGACTCCGTGGCGGCTGATCTTGCTGGGCGCGCCTGGGGTGGGAAAAGGTACGCAAGCGGACCTTTTGCACCAGCGATTACATGCGTGCCATCTCTCTACCGGCGACGTTTTCCGTACCGCACTGAAATGCAACGAATGTGACCTGAGTCCCGCGATGAAGGCGGCGCTCGGCTATATGCGGCGGGGGGCATTGGTGCCCGACGCGACGGTGTGGGACATGGTGCGCGAGCGAAGCGGGTGCCTGCGGTGCGGAGGCGGGTTCATTCTGGACGGATTCCCAAGGACGATCGTGCAGGCGGAGTCGCTGAGGCAGCTCATGGACAAAGAAAAACTATCGCTGACTGCGGTGCTGGACTACGAACTGCCGGAAAATGAAATTGTGGCGCGCATCAGCGGGCGGCGTACCTGCGATAAGTGCAAGGCGGTTTATCACCTGACGGAGAGGCCTCCGATGGAGGCAGGTTGCTGCGACCAGTGCGACGGCAAACTGTTTCAGCGCGAGGACGACAAGCCGGAATCAGTGAAAGTGCGACTGGAAACGTACACGCGCAGCACGGCACCGCTGATCGAGTTTTACAAAAAGCTGAGGCTGTTGATTCCGGTGTCGGCGGCAGGCTCGGCGGAAGGAATCTGCACAAGAACGCTGTCGGCGTTGACGCTTTGGCGGACACGGAATCTGCATCTCGAAATGCGATAGGGCGTGGGGCGAGCGGTACACAGGACCAAAGTACCATTTACAGATAATTTGGCGGGCGTGAGGATGGGAACAGATCATTAAGGGACGTCCCAGTTTTATTTTTGGGTGAGGCAGTAGGACGGTTGGAATCCTTTCGCGAAGACTCCGCGCTCGGAACCTCGCAGGTAACTTCCTTTCTAATTCCACATTGGCGACAGGTAGAAACGTGGACAAACTTGTCTGCGTCTTACTTAGCCCACGCTAAGCCATCAGCGCCAACTCCCGCGTCAATCAACTGAAGTAAATTCCAATTTTCCAAGTCGATAATCGCGGCTTTTCCGCCGGAGAAGCACGTCACGTAGGCTAGGGTGCGTCGCGGGTCCAGCATGACTGCGATCGGCGCGGCGGGAACGTCCATGATGTTGATGATTTTGTTGGTGGCGAGGTCGATTTGCAGCAGCTTGGAGGCTTCGAGCAGGGTTACGAGGAGGAACTTTCCGTCGGGCGTGACGAGAGTGGCGTAGCCGATGGAAGGCAGGGGGATCCAGTCGCGGACTTGGCTGGTTTGCGTATCGATTACGGCAACGCGCGGGAAGTTTTGATCGGTGGTGTAGAGGATGCGGTCGTCCGGTGAGATGGCGATGCGTTGGATGGATTTTGCTATGCGGATGATGGTGACGAGTTCGCGGCGCTCGAGGTCGAGGACGCTGATACTGCCGTCGCAGACGTTTGAGGTGTAGGCACGCTTTCCGTCACGGGTGAGCACCAGCATGTGCGATTCGTCCTGGCCCGTGGAGATTGAGGCGAGCAGTTTGCGGCTGGCGGGGTCGATGATGTCGACCGCACGAGCAACTTCCGAGGTGAGGTAGAGCAGGCCGTCCTGAGCGAGGCGAATGCAGTGGGGACGGGCGGGACGGCCGAGGTCAATGGAATCGACGAACGTGTTGGTAGCGAGATCGAGGATTTCGACGGTGCGGCCGTCAGTGCCGGGCTTGCCGACGCCGGCGTTTCCGTAGATTGGACAGAAGGCGAAGCGTCCGTCGGGAGTGACGACGGTTTCGTGGGGGCGGTCAGCGGGGGTGGTGACGGTGGCGAGAATTGTGGCGGCGTCGGGGTCGATGATGTGGATTGCGCGGGAGTGTTGGTTGACGACGAGTATGGTGTTGGGCATGAACGGGAGAAGGATAGCAGGGGAGGCAGAGGTAAAGAGTTGAAAGTTGAAGGTCAAAAGCAGAAGGCAAAAAGATTTAGCACAGGGGTCGCAGAGGGAGGAGCACAGAGGGCACGGAGGAAGAGCAAAGGGCTATGCGGTTGGATCGTAAGACCCACCCTTAGAAACCAAGGGTGGGGCAGCCTCAAGTACGGACGCTATTTCATGAAGGCCACGGGGCTTGGGGGGGCGGATAGGACCAGGCCCAGGACGTGATTCGGGAAGAGGCCCAGGTACAGGGTGGCGAGGGTGGTGACGGCGACGACCATGGCGGAGGTGAAGCTGAGGGTGACGGGCGCGTCGGCGGGGAGGTTGCCCTTGTGGTCGCGCATGTACATGACGACGATGAGGTGCAGATAGTAGTAGGCGCCGATGGTGCTGTTGATGGCCATGAGCACGGCGAGCCAGATCAGGTTGGAGTTTACGGCGGCCTTGAAGACGTAGAACTTGCCGAAAAAGCCGGCAGTGATGGGCAGACCGAGCAGAGACAAAAGGAAGAGGCTGAGTGCTGCGGCTACAACGGGCTGGCGCGTGCCGAGGCCGGCAAAGTCGTCGAATGTAAGGTAGCGTTCGCCGCGGCCACCAAGGTCGGAAAGAATGGTGAAGGCGCCAACTTTTACGAGCGCGTAGCCGAGCAGATAGAAAAGGATTGCAGCGTAAGCAGCGCTCGCGCCGCCCTCGGGATTCGACTTCATGGAAGTCACGGCAGTGAAAGCGACGAGCGTGTAGCCCGCGTGCGCGATTGAGCTATAGGCCAGCATGCGCTTCACGTTGGTTTGCACGACGGCGCCAAGATTACCGACAAACATGGTGAGCGCGGCAAGAATCCAGAAGGCCCAGAACCAGAAGGTGGTGGCCGCGTCGATGGTGGTGAAGATGCGCAGAATCAGCGCGAAGGTGGCGGCCTTTGGTCCCGCGGAGAATAGTGCGGTGATCGGAGTGGGCGCACCTTCGTAAACGTCGGGCGTCCAAATCTGGAAAGGCGCCGCGGCAACTTTGAAGCCGAGGCCGATGAGAATCAGCGTGAGCCCGAGACGAAGCAAGTTGCTGGAAGGATTCGCGGTGGACAAATCCTGCAGATTGGTGCTGCCGTTGACGCCATAGACGAGCGCGATGCCGTACAAGAAGAATGCGGTGGCAAACGAGCCGAGTAGGAAATATTTCACGGAGGCTTCGGTGGACTTGATGGAGTCGCGGCGGTATCCGGCCAATACATAGCTGGAGATGGAAGACATCTCGAGGCCGATGAAGGCGGTGAGCAATTCCTGAGCGGAAGCCAATACTCCCATGCCCGCGGTGGCGAAAAGGATCAGCGCGTAATATTCGGCAGCGTCGAGATTTTCGCGTTCGAGGTAGCTGTCGGACGCAAGAATGACAAGGAAAGCGACGAGCCCTACGAGCCAGTGGAAGAAAAGACTGTAGACGTCACTTTGAATCAGGCCGTAAAAGCCGGCGCCGGGTACGCGGAAAAATGTGAGCAAAGTGCCCAGGGCCGCGCCAATCATGGCAACGAAGGTGAGCGCCTGGCGAAATTTCACGAAGGGCTGGAGTAGAACCAGGATTACGCCAAAGGCGCACCAGGTGAGTTCGGGCAAGACACGAAGAATGTCAGCAATCTGCGGGGGATTCATTAGCGGGAAACCGCCCTTCTTGCGAGAAATTGCGGAGCAGTAGCAGGAGGCGCAAGGCTCGCTGGAGCGGCCGCTTCGTGCATGTTGTTGCGATTCATCTGCTGCAGGACGGATTGCGAAGAGGCGTCAATGCGCCGGGTAAAGAACGGCGAGCCGATACCCATCCAGAGAGTGATGACCGCCATGGTGATGAGAATCCAACGTTCGCGCGCGTCGATATCTTTGAGTTCGCGATTTTTCTCGTGGGTCACTTCGCCGAAGAATACGCGCTGATAGGCCCAGAGCAGGTAGCACGCGGAAAGAATGACGCCGAGGGCGGCCCAAGTGGCCCAAGTCCAGTGCACGAGATAGGTGCCCAGCAAGATCAGATATTCGCCGACGAAACCGTTGAGCATCGGCAGGCCGAGAGACGAGAGAGCGACGAAGAGAAAGAAGGCCGCAAACTTGGGCATCGGAGTGGCGAGACCGCCATACTCGCTGATTTCGAACGTGTGCCGGCGGTCATAAAGCATGCCAACGAGCAAAAAGAGTGCGCCGGTGGAGATACCGTGGGCGAGCATCTGGTAGACAGCGCCCTGCATGGAAATATTTTCGAAAGCGAAAATGCCGAGGACCACAAAGCCTAAGTGGCTGACGGAAGAGTACGCGACGAGCTTTTTGAGATTGGGCTGAACGAGAGCGACGAGCGCGCCATAGATGATGCCGATGATGGCGAGAATCGCGACATAGGGTGCGGCACGGTGGGAAGCCTCGGGGAATAGCGGCAAGCAGAAGCGAATCATGCCGTAGGTGCCCATCTTGAGCAGAACGCCAGCCAGAATGACGGAACCCGCGGTGGGCGCTTCAACGTGTGCATCAGGGAGCCAGGTGTGAAGAGGGAAAAGCGGCACCTTGATAGCGAACGCGACAAAGAAGGAGAGGAAGAGCAGCATCTCCTGAGTTGGCGTGAGCGTGAAACCGCCCTGCTGCAATACCTGCTGAATGGCGGGCAGGTCGAAGCTTCCGGTGAGATTGTAGAGCCAGAGAATTCCCACCAGCATGAAGATTGAGCCGCCCATGGTATAGAGGACGAACTTAACGGCGGCGTAGATGCGGCGTCCATGGCCCCAGATGCCGATCAGAAAGGCCATGGGAATCAGCATGATTTCCCAGAACAAGAAGAAGAGGAACATGTCGAGCGAAACGAAGACGCCAACGACGCCGAGTTCCAGAAGAAGCAGCATCACGTGGAATTCCTTGATGCGGTGATGCACGCCAACCCAGGAGGCGAGCACGCAGATGGGCGTGAGGAACGTCGTTAAGATGACCAAGAACATGCTGATGCCGTCGATGCCAAGGTGATAGTTGATGGGCGGAACGGCGATCCAGCGATAGAACTCTTCCAGTTGATAGCCGGATTGCCCGATGGGCACGGCGCGCAACAGAAAAAGAGAAAAGATGAACTCGGCTAGGGAAACGACGAAGGTGAGGCGGCGAATCCACAGGTGATCGTCGCCGCGAAGGAGCAAAAGCGCGAGGGCGCCGAACGCGGGAAAGAAAATGAGAACGGAGAGAAGGTGGCCGGCGTAAGGCATTAGCGCACCCCTCCGAACATCATGGGATGAATGATAGGCCAGAAGATCACGCCGAAGACGACGATGGCGCCGATGATGACCCACACCGCGTAGCTGCGGGTGTTGCCGGATTGCGCCTGGCGAACAACGCCGCCGACTGCCGAGGTGCCGTCTGCGAGGCCGTTGACGGAACCGTCGATGATGCCGACGTCGATGACCTTCCAGAGGACATTGCGTGAGAGCCAGACGAGCGGGCCGACGATTGTGGCTTGGTAGATTTCGTCAACGTAATACTTGTTGTAGAGGAGCTTGTGCAAGCCTTCGGACTTGCCCTGCTTCGCGCCCTTGGCGTACATGCGCCAGGCAACGAGCAGTCCAACAGTGGCCGCAGCTACGGCGACGATGGAAAGGATGATCTCAAGGCTGTGGGCGCTGCCGCCTTCCACGGCTTCCACGGAGCCCATGACCGGCTGGAGGAAGTCTGCGAAGTAGTTCTTGCCTCCCCAGAGGGCGGGAAAGGCTAACCAGCCACCAACAGCGGAAAGCGCGGCGAGAATCATAAGCGGCACGGTCATGGATTTTGGCGATTCGTGAACGTGGACCTTGTGCTCGTCGTAGCGGGGCACGGCGAAGAAGGTAAGCCAGATCAGACGGAACATGTAGAACGAAGTGAAAATCGCGGCGGTCAGTCCGACGCCGTAAAGAATTTTTCCGCCGTTCTCGGATTGGAAGGCGCCGAAGAGGATGGCGTCTTTGGAGAAGAAGCCAGCAAAGGGGAAAAATCCGGCGATGGCGATGGTGCCGAAGAGCATGCACCAATACGTGATCTTAATCTTGGACTTCAAGCCGCCCATCTTCCACATATCCTGCTCGCCGCCCATGGCGTGGATCACGCTGCCGGCGGAGAGGAAGAGCAGAGCCTTGAAGAAGGCGTGGGTCATCAGGTGGAAGATGCCGGCGCTGAAGACGCCGACACCGCAGCCGAGGAACATGTAGCCCAACTGGCTGACGGTGGAATAGGCGAGAACTTTCTTGATGTCGGACTGCACGAGGCCGATGGTGGCGGCGAAGAAGGCGGTGGCGCAGCCGACGATGGCAACGACGTACATGGCCGTGGGCGCGTGAAGGAAGAGCACGTTGGAGCGCGCGACGACGTAGACGCCGGCGGTGACCATGGTGGCCGCGTGGATCAAGGCGCTGACAGGAGTGGGACCTTCCATGGCGTCAGGCAGCCAGACATATAAAGGAAGCTGCGCGGACTTGCCGGTGGCGCCCATGAAGAGCAACAGGCACGCAACTGTAATGGTGCCGAACTGGCCCATGGCGTCGGCCGGCATCGAACCAGCCTTGGCGAAGATGGTGGTGAAGTCCAGTGTGTGGAAGGTGCGGAAGAGCAGGAACATGCCAAGCATGAAGCCGAAATCGCCAATGCGATTGACGATGAAGGCTTTCTTGCCGGCGTCGGCTGCGGACTTGCGCAGAAAGTAGAAACCGACCAACAAGTAGCTGCACAGGCCCACGCCTTCCCAGCCAACGAAGAGCAGCACGTAGTTCGCGGCGAGGACCAGGATCAACATGAAGAACATGAAGAGATTGAGGTAGGAGAAGAAGCGATAATAGCCGCCTTCGTGCGCCATGTATCCGGTGGAGTAGATATGGATTAGAAAGCCGACGCCGGTGACGACCAGGACCATGACGACGGTGAGCTGATCCATCTGCAGATCGAAGCCTGCGCGGAAGGGGCCGGCGATGATCCAGTCGAAGAACGGCTTCACGAAGGCGTGATGATTGAATTCGAAGTAGATCAGAAACTCGCGGACGGCTTCGATGGCGCAGGCAAAGGAAAGGCCAGTGGAACTGAGAGCGACCGCGTTGACGATTTTGTTGGGCCACTTGGCGCCGAGCAAGCCGTTGATGGCTGAGCCGAGAAGAGGCAGCAGCGGGATAATCCAGAGATTTTCAAGTATCGGCATTAGAGTTTGAGAAGGTCGACACGCTCGACGTTTAATGAACGACGGTTGCGCGCAGTCAGAATGATGATGCCAAGTCCTACAGCCGCTTCCGCGGCCGCTACCACGATTACAAACAAGACAAAAACTTCGCCATCGAGTTTGCCAAGCGCCTGGCTAAAGGCCACGAAGGCGAGATTGACGGCGTTGAGCATCAACTCGATAGCCATGAAGATGGTGATGATGTTGCGTTTGAA
>DASXLU010000042.1:0-3476 GCA_036496065.1 Candidatus Acidiferrum sp. | reverse complement strand
ACCTTCAAGTGGCTCACCTTTGGCTGCTTGCTCATCGTGTTGATCATTACCGACTTGCGCGTGCGCATGCTGCCGGACGCCATCAACTGGTTCGGCTTCGGCCTGGCTTTGGCCTTTGCCACACGCATCTCTCCCAGCGGTATTCCCGACATCCACATTCACGACCATTACATCCCACCGCCAGTAGTTCGCGTCGCCGACGCGCTCCTAGGCGCAGCCTTGGGTAGCCTGCTCCTTTGGGGTGCCGCCGCTCTCTACAAACTCATCCGCAAACGCGAAGGCATGGGCATGGGCGACGTGAAAATGATGGCCATGGTTGGCGCCTTTCTCGGCGCGCGCGGCGCGTTTCTGACTATTCTCTTTGGCACATTGCTTGGCAGCGTTGTTGGCCTGGCTACCGTCGCGATACTTTTCACCTTAGGATGGCGCCGCAAACTCGCCGAACGCGCCCATCGTCGCGGACTCGGCCAGGTAACCTCGCTACGCTGGACGCTCGCCTCGCAATATCAGCTTCCCCTCGGTACCTTTCTTGGCATCGGCGCCTTCTTCGTGGTCTACGGCTTTCCCTGGCTCACGACCCACGTCCTCTACCGCTATCTACTCTACTGACCTGCCTTCCGTTACTCCTTGGACTCAGCGCCGCCGCGCCGCCCTCAAACGCGCTACAATAGCCTTGTTCTGTTCGCCGGAAACCCTCGTCTCTAGGAGCCCTCGAAACGTGCTGCGTTTCCTGCATGCTCCGGTGGAGGTACGTAAGATATGCGCTCAACCATTCTTTTGCGGACGGCCGCGCTTATAACCTTTGCGGGGTTCACCGCGCTTATTCTTCCCGCGCACCCGCAGCAAGATCCCAACCAGCAGTCCACGGTCGATCCCGTTGCCGAGGCTGCACGCAAGGCTCGCGAACAGCAGAAATCCGAGCCCAAGCCCAAACACATCTTTACCAACGACGACATCCCGTCGGTTTCTGAAAAGCCTGCGACCACCGCAAAATCCGAAGGAGCTTCCAAAGACGGCAACGCCGATCAAGCTGACTCTGACAAAGACAAGGACGCTGCCAACGATCCTAAGAGTGAAGCCTACTGGCGCAAGCGCTTCAAGGAAGCACGCAACAAGCTGGCGAATGCCGAAAAAGAATTGGACCTATTGCAGCGCGAGTTAAACAAAAATGAGGTTCAGTATTATCCCGATCCGCAGAAAGCTCTCGTGCAGCAATACAATCGGTCGGACATCAACGAAGGGACCTCGAAGATCGCCGCGAAGCAGAAAGAAGTTGACGGCCTGAAACAGCATATCGCTGACATGGAAGACGACCTTCGCAAAGCCGGCGGCGACCCCGGATGGGCGCGCTAAGCCCTTTAACTGTTCGTATACCGTAAACTCGCGCTTTCAGATTTAAGCCTGCGTTGAACGCGATTCTTTTTTATAAATTTCTCTTGCGTCCCAGCCACAGAGAGCTATGCTTTACGGCGTCGCACAGTAATCCCCCCTGGTTTCCTAATCTCTAATTCGCCGGTGCGCTTTTTTAGTTTTGCGACGTTTGGATTCGCAGGTAGAGTCTGAACTTTTGCGGAATCTCTGGGCCAAAGGGTTGACGCACAAATTGTGGTCCATGGCCCGGCTGAATGCTCAGGTGGCTGGTCATCGCCCTTCCAGCCACCGGGGCGGGGGAAAGAAAAGTCGATATCAGAGAACGGATATCAGATATCCTGTTCTCTCGATCAGTTCACCACGCCATCATTCGGATACTCTTCTTCGCCTTCCATCACCGCAAGCTCTTCGCGCAGTCTCTCCGTACCTTTTTCCAAGGCTTCCCAGGCTACGCGTTCGCTCTCTTCCGCGACTAACTCCAGGCAAACTTTAATAGCACTCGAATCGTGCAGAATTCGCGAGTCCAACAACCGCACCATCTGCTCCAGCGCTTTATCCTGTATTTTCAGGAACGCGTCTTCCACCGAGGTGCCATCGAAACACAAATCGCAGGCCATTCCTACCAGCGCGTTTTCCAAGCGCTTGCCGCGAATGCGACCCTTCAGCTCCATCGAAGCGATGGCGGCTCCCGGCGAATTGTGTTGGTTGCTCATGCTGTTCTTCCTGCTTGCACCTTCCGGCTATGCGCAATCTACTGTGATCGAGCGCTGTCCACAATGGGCACTCCGTACCAATTATTAAGTCTATCGACACATTTCCTCCGGCCCATTACTTACGTACGCCCATGGTGGGGCAACGGCGAAGTTGCTGGTGATTGCTCTGTAAAGTATTTGCTGGACCTCGGCTATTTTTGAGGTTTCTTCCGGCTGGCGGCGCGCTTGCGCTTTGCTTGCTTTTCTCTCGTCTCCAGTCGCCGCACGATTCCCGCCACGCGCCTCTCCAGAGTGCTCTGCTGTTTTACGGAAGTGATGTAGCGCACGATTTGTCGTCGCAAAGCGGTCGTCATCGCGCGAAAATTGCTTTGCGCTTTTGGGGAATTCCGTAGGGCGAGCACCATTGCTGGGGGCAAAGCCGGTTCGCGGGTTTCCTCGTCGATATCCAGCAGCACTTCAATTACCGCGCCAGCGTCGATTCGCAGGTTTTTGCGGATGTCTCCATGGATAGCCAGGCGATAGCAACCGTTGCCCCGAGACACCATCGTCGTCCGCAGGGGAACTCCGTCGGCCTCGCCACGCACAGGAACTGCGGCACCCTGGGCACCCAAAGCTTGACTGGCACTTGGGGGCACATCGACGTAGCGAATAACTCCCACTTTGTAGATTTTTGCGGCGAAAACTTGTGGCGAGCCGTCCACGCGGGAATAATAACGCAACTGTTTCTTGTTAGGAACGCACGCCGATGTGCAGGGCTACGGAATTCAGAGTCATCAGTCGAAAGCGAACTTGAGCGTAACCCACCGTTCTCATCAGATCCTTCAGTTCATCAGCCCGCAGAAAACGCGCTACCGATTTGGGCAGATAAGCATAGGCGGAAGCATCTCCGGAAATCAGTGCGCCGATCTTCGGCAATACTCTCTGGCAGTAAAAACGGTAGAGATTTCCCATCAGGCCCGGCGCTGGTTCCGTAAACTCTAAAATAGCCACTGTTCCGGCCGGCTTTAACACTCGGCGGATTTCCAGCAAGCCCGCTTCGTAGTTCGCTAAATTTCTGAACCCGAATGCCGTGGTCACCAGGTCGAAAGAGCCATCAGCAAACGGTAAGTTCAGCGCGTCGGCTTCCAGGAAAGGCATCGGCGCATTTCGGTTGGCCTCGATGGCTTTTTCGTTCGCGCGCACGAGCATCGGATGGGAGAAATCCGCGCCCAGTATTTGTGCACGAGCATTGCGCGCCAGCGAGAACGCCAAGTCGCCCGTTCCGCAACATAAATCCAGAACGCGGGCGTCGCTGCGATCCAGAATCGGTCGCAATTCCTGTGCCGTCCGGGTGCGCCATACGCGGTCCATCTGCGCGGACAACAGGTGATTCAGCAGGTCATACCGTGGCGC
>DASXLU010000041.1:0-4436 GCA_036496065.1 Candidatus Acidiferrum sp. | reverse complement strand
ACGTCGATGGCCTTGTCGATATCTCCACCGGCTTCGACGAGCGCGGCGCGGCAATCACTGAATCCGGCGTTGGTTCTCTCTCTGAGTTCCTTCACGAGCTTCGCTGGAATTTCCATGGTCGGTTTGCTTGTACTCATCCTTTTCTCTTTCTCTCAATCTGCGTCAGCAATATTGATGTGTTTCTAGAAAAATGGCCCGGCGACGATTTGCTCGCAGCGCCGGGCCAGCCAAATTGTTACCCTTGCGCGATTTCCTTAGCGAGGTTCCTCTTCAGGGGGAACCGTGGCGCTGGCCGCTTCGAGTAAGGCTTCGGCAGATTCCGAGCCTTCGACGAAGTCGCCTTCCTGCTTTTCGTACTGTTCGTAGGCGCTGGTGTCGACGTAATCCACGCCGGCTTCGTGCGCCTGGTCCGCGGCAACCTTCTGATCGGCAACCTGCGACTGCTCGTATTGCGTGCGGCCTTCGGCTACGGAATCGGCAATCTTGGTGGTGAACAGGCGAATTGCGCGGAGCGCATCGTCGTTACCGGGAATGATCCAATCGACCATGTCGGGGTCGCAGTTCGTGTCGACAACCGCAACGACCGGAATGCCCATGCGGCGTGCTTCTTTCACGGCAATTTCTTCGGCGTTGGAATCGATTACGAACATGGCATCCGGCAATTGCGCCATATTTTCGATGCCTTCGAGGTTCTGGAAAAGGTGCTTCATCTCGCGGTCCAGGCGCGCGCGCTCTTTCTTGGATAGCTGTTCCATGCGGCCGTCTTCGGTCATGGCCTTCAATAATTTCAGTCGCTTGATCGACTTTTGCAACGTGGCCCAGTTGGTGAGCGTGCCGCCCAGCCACCGGTGATTCACGAAGTATGCACCGCAGCGCTTCGCTTCTTCGGCGATCGCTTCCTGCGCCTGCCGCTTGGTGCCCACAAACAAAACGGTACGGCCTTGACCCGAAATTTCGCTCACGAAGCGGCTTGCTTCGCGGAACATCTTCAGCGTCTTCTGCAAGTCAATGATGTGGATGCCGTTGCGTTCCCCGAAAATGTATTCCTTCATCTTGGGGTTCCAACGACGCGTCTGGTGGCCGAAATGAACGCCAGCCTCCAGCAGCTCCTTCATGGTGATTTCTACTGCCACTGTTCCTCCTAGTTAGATAGCTGTTTTTCGCGGCGCCTGGCGGTGCTTCTGCCGGAACGCCTCGCAACAGCCTCATGCCGGCTTCTTGCCGGCCGTGATCTTGGCGGCGCAACTTGCGCCACGCCGCCAGAGCCCGAATGGCAGAGCCGAAAGCTCTGCCCAAACCCGAACGAACACCCAGCGTTTAGCGCTTGGTGAACTGGAAGCGCTTGCGGGCACCCTTCTGCCCGTACTTCTTGCGTTCCTTCATGCGCGAATCGCGCGTCAGAAAACCGTTGGTGCGTAGCGCCGGGCGCAGTTCAGGATTGAACCTGCTGATCGCTCGTGACAATCCCATGCGCACCGCGCCGGACTGTCCGCCCACGCCGCCGCCCTTCGCGGTCGCCACCACGTCCACCTGTTCCAGGAGGCTCGTGAACTTCAACGGCTCGATGGCTTCATGCTCCCAAGCATGATTTGGGAAATAATCCTTCACCGTGCGGCCGTTTACCGTGACCTTGCCGCTACCTGCGCGCAAAAATACGCGCGCGATGGATTCCTTGCGGCGTCCCGTGCCGTAAAACCATGTCTTGTTGCCGAATGCCGGCGTCTGTGCAGTACTCAATGCTCCTCCTCGAATCTTCTTGCGACGAGACTACTCCACGTAGTCTCAGAAAAATTACGTCCGGATAGCTCCCTGCGAAGGCACTTCGGTGAAGGAACGCCTACGTGCGGAACTCCGACATTCGCCTCGACCCCGTCGAGGCTTTACTTACACCGCGACTTGCTGCGGCTTCTGACCGGCGTGACGCGCCAAACCTGCTGCATCGCGGTATACGCGCAATTTCTTCGCGCGCCGCGCCCGCAGCTTGTTCTTCGGCAACATGCCCAATACTGCTTCGCGGACCATCCATTCCGGCTTGGCTTGACGAACACGCTTCGCTGGAACTTCCTTCAGCCCGCCCGGATAACCGCTGTGCGAGTAATACACCTTCTGCTCCAGCTTGTTGCCGGTCATGCGAATCTTGTCCGCATTAATAACCACGACGTGGTCGCCCGAATCGAGGTAAGGCGTGAAGCTGGCCTTGTCTTTCCCGATGAGCATGCGCGCAACCTTGGTCGCCAGGCGACCCAACACCACATTGGTTGCATCCACGACAAACCACTGTGCGCCAACTTTCAGCGCTTCCGCTTCTTCTCCCTTAGCTACGTACGTCCTCATTGCAATCAGCCACACCTTTCCCTGAAAGACAAAATGTAAGTTTAGAACCCAGAACCCGCCTTTGTCAACGCGCCTCTTTAGTCGGAACTGGTGCCCGCTTTATTACCACGGGCTTTACTGGCGATTATTTTGCTCGTTCAGTTGTGCGTTCCCGTCGCTGGCTTTGCTGGATGCGCTCCGACGTGGATGTCGATGACATCGGGTCCGAGATCTGTCGAACGATATAGCTTGGTACCAAAACCAACTCCCATGTTGTCGGACAAAGCCTCGTTCAGCAACGATTGTAATGCTGATAGCGTGTAACCAATTTAGAAAAGGAGCTCACTTGTGCTTCTAATGCAGGGGCGCCCGATTGTCGAAAGAAAGCAAGAGTGACATGTCAGACAGCGTCTCCGCGACATAGCACGGTGCGCACTCTTGGGCCTTTGGTTACTCAAGGCTGCGGGTTTAGAGTCCACTAAACCTGCGCCGTGCCGTGGGGGGCACCGCGTCTGAAGAATTCTTATTGCTGTCGCATCAGAATTCCCAATAGTACGTTAAAATCTAGCTACTTACCGTACCCCATATGCAGACAGTCAATTCCAAACAGCAGGTGATCCGTGCCCACGCGATCCGTTCTTAGCATTCTGCTTCTCGTAATCTTTGCCGGAACTTCCCTCGCCAAAGACCAACCCGCCCAAGTCCTCGTCTGGCCCGCCACCGGCCAACCTGTCGTCCGTTTCAGCCTCGGCAAATTCAAGGAGATTGGCAACACCGGCAAGCTTCACAGCTACTCTATCGACGTCACCGCTGAAAATCTCTGGGGCAAACGCATCTCTCAAGCCGACTTCTCTCTCTACCTCTTCGACAAAGACAAAGTCCGCATCGGCGACGCCTGGCTTTCCATCAGCGATGTGGCTCCCGGGCAGGTGCTCAAATTTCAAATAATGGCGCAGACCTCGGGCACTCCTGTATCCACTGTCCTGAGCCCTCGTGTCCTTCCCGTAGAACTGCAACCACTTGCGCCTCTCAAGAAAATTTCCATGACCGTGAACTCCGTCCCACAAGGCGCCAACGTAAGACTCGATGACACCGAAGTCGGCGTCACTCCCAAAATCATCCAAGTGCTTCCTGGTAAACACACCCTGGAATTCACCAAAGACGGCTTCAACACCGGTCATTTTCCTTTGGAGATCACTCCCGAAGACGTTTCCGGTGGAAGTGTCAGCTACGAACTAGGGGTCTCCGCTCACGACACCGTGGAACTCCGTGATGGCACCGTAATCAGCGGCGACGTCGAATCCGTCTCCGCCACCGAAGTTCTCGTCCGCCTTGGCGGCACAGTCCAGCGCTTCAACCGTAACCAAGTCAAACGTATCGGCCTGGTTCCTCGCGACTCGGCATCTCAGTAGAATCTGTCTCCTGACTACTGACTTACAAGAATTCCCTTCGGCACCATACAACTCATCCACCTACGGATATCCAGCACCTGCGACACTCGGCGACCCCCGTTATCAACGATCCTCATCAAATCCCATGAACACTCGGTGCGTCGCCGTCTCAACCCTTGAAATCCTCCGCGATTTACAAGTTCTTTTCGGTGACGAGCGCGCAGAAAATCGGTTGCCAGTCACGAATCTCTTCATTAAGATAGCGGACAGTTTATTGGCGGGGTTCCTGTCCAACGCCTCGCAGCCGCCTCGAAAATCTATGCCTCGCCATAAGGAGCCCGCTATGTCGCCCTCCCGGTTTCTTCGAATCGCCATGCCGCTGGTTGTGTTCACTTGCTTTGCAAGCCTGACGCTTGCGCAGACGCCGGCAACAGCTCCGGCGGCAGCGCCTGCGCCCGCCCGCGATCCGAATGCTCCTAAGAAACGCGTGGCCGTGATGAACTTCGACTACGGCACCGTGCAATCTTCCGTGGCCGCTATTTTTGGTTCCGATCAGGACATCGGCAAAGGTATTTCGGCGATGCTGATTGAACAACTCGTGAAGGACGGAAGTTATTCCGTGATTGAGCGCGGCGCCTTGGACAAAATTCTCGCCGAACAAAACTTTTCGAACAGCGATCGAGCCAATCCCACGACGGCCGCAAAGATCGGCCAGGTGTTGGGCGTGGACAC
>DASXLU010000040.1:0-10013 GCA_036496065.1 Candidatus Acidiferrum sp. | reverse complement strand
GGTGCATCGCATTCTGCGCAGCATGTTCGCCACCGGTGTAGTCGATAACCCCACTATGCCCCGCCGCGTCACCGATCCCTTCCGCGGCCTCGAAGACTCGCAGCAAATCGCTGAAGAAAGCATCGTCCTGTTGAAAAACGCCGACAACCTCTTACCTCTCCAGGCTAGCCGCGTGAAGTCCATCGCCGTGATTGGTTCCCACGCCGATGTCGGCGTTCTTTCCGGCGGTGGATCCGCCCAAGTTGATTCGCCGGGCGGCAATGCCATCGATCCTCGCCAGGGCGCTGCGCAATGGCAGAAGCCCGTGTACTTCCCTTCTTCTCCGCTGAAGTACATCCGCAAGAAAGCACCCAATGCCAACGTCGAATACAACAGCGGCGCCAATCTTGCCGACGCCGCCACTCTCGCCAAGTCCGCCGACATCGCCATCGTTTTCGTGAATCAATACATGAGCGAAGGCCGCGACGCCGAAACTCTTTCTCTGCCCGATAATCAGGACGCGCTTGTCCACGCCGTCGCCGCTGCAAATCCCCACACCATCGTCGTCCTCGAAACCGGCAATCCTGTTTCCATGCCGTGGGCGCCAGACGTCAAAGGCATTCTCGCCTCCTGGTATCCCGGCATCGCCGGCGCACAGGCCATCACCAATATTCTTTTTGGCGACGTCAATCCTTCCGGCAAACTTCCCGTCACCTTCCCCAAAACGGAAGCCGACCTTCCCCATCCGCAAGTTGTTGGCATGGATCTCGAACTCAAGGGTCGCGCTGAACTTGCCGCTTCGCACCGCGGTGGCGATCCGGTTCTTCCGCCCTTCGACGTCCCCTACACCGAAGGCACCAAGGTCGGCTACAAGTGGTTTGAAGCCGAAAAAAAACAGCCGCTCTTCCCCTTCGGCTTTGGTCTTTCCTACACTTCTTACGAATATTCAGGCTTGAAAGTCGACGACAACGCGCCCCAAGCCTCTTTTTCCGTCAAGAACACCGGCGCTCATGCAGGCTCGGAGGTCGTCCAGGTCTACGTCCAACTTCCCTCCGCCGCCAACGAATCCTTCAAACGCCTCGTCGCCTTCGAAAAAATCCGCCTGGCCCCCGGCGAATCCAGAACCGTCACCGTGCCCCTCTCGCCCGTCTATCTCTCCATCTTCAACGACCAGTCCAACAACTGGCAGCTTCTCCCCGGCGACTACCGCATCCAAGTCGGCCCATCCTCCGCCACCACGCCTCTAACCTCCACCCTCCACATCCACTAGAGACGCCAATTCCAAAAAGTAGGGGCGCAGCACGCTGCGCCCATGTCCGCAAGATTCTGCCCATACCTGAGCTCTGCCACCTCTCCCACAGTCACTCCTGTTTACCCTGAGCCGCGAAGGGACGGTGCTCTTGAGTTACTCCCATCACTCCACTTCAAAATTCTCTGCGTTCTCTGCGTCCTCTGCGTCAAACGCTTTCCGCTTTTCCGCGCCCAAAACTCTCCGTGCCCTCTGTGCTCTTCCCTCTGTGTCCTCTGTGGTAAAAGCCTTTCGTCTTTCGATTACGTCAGCACCGCCTCAGCACTCGTCACCACCCGGTTCCGCCCCTCTCTCTTCGCCTGAAACATTCTCCGGTCCGCCAATGCAAACAACTCCCCCGCATCTCTCCCATCTTCCGGAAAGCTCGCCAGCCCTGCGCTGATCGTCAAACTAATTTCCTCCCCGCGCTTTGTCACCGCGATCGGTGTGCTGGCTACCTTCTCCCGCAAAGCTTCCAGCTTTTGCTGCGCCGTCTCCAGGTCGGTCTCCGGCAGGATCACCAAAAACTCTTCCCCTCCGTATCGCCCCGCAGTATCGCTTTGCCGGAACGAACTTCGCAGGATCTCGCCAATTTTTCGCAGCACCACATCCCCTAACGCGTGTCCATGCGTGTCGTTCAGCCATTTGAATCGGTCCGCGTCAATCACCGCAATCGTCAATCGCGTGCCGTAGCGCCGTGCCCGGCTCAATTCCGTGCCTAGCCGGTCATCCACATATCCGCGGTTGAACAAGCCCGTCAACGGATCGCTGGTCGCCAATTGCAAAAGTTTCTGGCTGCGCGCCACCAGTGCCAGGCTCAGCGCCGACGCCGTCAACATAATGATCAGCCGCGAAACTTCATTCGCCCACCCAAACTGTCCATACGGATACGGGGCATATTTTGGACTGTTCAAATCCCAGTGCCTTGCCGCGTAGTACACAATCGCAAAATACTCACCGACCGCCAACAATCCCGCTGTAATGCACACTCGCTTGTCGTACCGCAGCCCCGTGCTCGCAATCGCCAGGAAATACCCCTCGAACACTACCTTGCTGTTCACCGCCGTGTGCGGCTGATCCAGCACAAGAAACAACGCCAGTCCGCCGCTGATCAGCGTCACGTCGTAACTGCTGCTCGCAAAACTCAACCACCACGGATTGTATTCCCGCGATATCAGCAGATACACAATCACCGAGACGAAAAATGTTCCCGACGCCAGGCTCAGCCCCACCAGGCTTTCCTTTGGATCCACTGGAAAGAAGATCGAATCGATTGCAGGGATCATCAGCAAAACCGTAGCCAGGACCAACCGGACCTTCGCCACCAACAACTCGCCCGCCATGCCCGCTTCCGCAAGGACTGGTTCCGGCCGCGACCACAGTGCTGCCCAAAGCTTGTTCAGCCTGCTTTTCATAGCAATTTGTTCTCTTCCCGGGGCAGTTCGCGTTCAGCTTTTGCAGGAATATCGATTCGGACGGAATCGACGTGCAGGCTGTCTCGTGCGCCCGAATAGCATAGAAGCTGGCCACACGCCGGCGTAACAACAATTCTCGGCTCGCGTTCCTAAGAACCAAGCCATATCGGATCGCCACTGTTTTCAACGTTCTCCACGCACAACTGCTCGCCTGAAGTCCCCACCTCTTCGTTTCCCGTCCGCGACCGAACTTGGCGCGATGCCGTGGTATAACTCTTGTCCGATTCCGATTCACTAACTCTGCGTTTCGCAAAGTCATGCGTACCGTCATCCAGGTTTCCGGTGTCCGCAAGACCTACGGCTCCATGGTTGCCGTCGACGAAGTCTCGTTCGATGTCAACGACGGCGAAATTTTCGGTTTGATCGGCCCCAACGGCGCCGGAAAAACCACCACCATGGAGTGCATCGAGGGCCTGCGCACGCCCGACCGCGGCACCATTTCCGTGCTCGGTCTCAGCCCTTTCCGCGACGTTTACAAATTACAGGACCGCATTGGCGTCCAACTTCAGCAGGCGCAATTGCAGAAACGCATCAAAGTCTGGGAAGCTGTCGACCTCTGGTCTTCGCTCTATCGCAAGAAAACCGTCAACGGCGAGCAGCTACTCGATCAGCTTGGCCTCACTGAAAAGCGTAATTCCTGGTTCATGAATCTTTCCGGTGGCCAGAAGCAACGCCTGTTCATCGCCCTCGCGCTCATCAACGATCCCGAAGTTATTTTCCTCGACGAGCTGACCACCGGCCTGGATCCGCAATCGCGCCGCACCATTTGGGAATTGGTGCGCGGCATACGCGAACGCGGCAAAACCGTTTTCCTCACTACTCACCTCATGGAAGAAGCCGAACGTTTGTGCGATCGCGTTGCCATCATCGAGCATGGCCGCATCATCGATATCGACACTCCAGAAAATCTCGTCAAACGCCACTGTCCCGAGCGCGCTGTTATCCTGGCCACCCGCGATTCCACCGCAAGCGATCGCTTTCGCGCGATTCCCCAGGTCGATGATGTCGTCGCCGACGAATCCCATCTCACCATTCGCGGCCGCGGGGACGATCTCGTCACCGAAGTGATTTGCTGCCTCTCCGAAAATCACATTCAGGTCACCGATTTCCGTACCGTGCTTCCGAATCTGGAAGATGTATTCCTGAAACTCACTGGTCACTCAATTCGCGATTAGGCTTACGACGAAGATGCGTGGACTCTGGAAACTAACTTGGATCGAAATAAAGGTTTTCATGCGCGAACCCATGGGCGCGTTCGCACCATCGTTTTCCCCGTCATCATCTTTCTGGTAGTTGGCCGCGTCGTAGGACGCCGCATGTCTCCCGCGACTCTCGCCTCCAGCGGATTCATGCGCTCCAGTTGGCCCGTCATTGTTTCGCTTCTTATCGTCATCAGCGCCGTTCTCTCGCTGGTCACGATTATTTCCATCTATCGCGAAGGAGGCATCCTCAAACGATTGCGCGCCACTCCGCTGCGTCCACAAACTATTCTCACTGCTCACGTCATCGTCAAACTGCTGCTCACCGCCGCCACCATGTTCCTGATGGTCCTCGCCGGCAAGAGCTACTACCCCGCCGGACTTCACATTCCCGTTTTCCCGTTCACACTCGCATTACTGATCAGCACTCTGAGCATCATCTCCATCGGTTTCCTGATCGCCAGCATCGTTCCCACCGCTCGCTTCGCGCAACCCATCGGCGCCGCCATCCTCTACCCCATGCTCGGCATCTCAGGTCTGTTCGTGCCTCTTTCCTACTTGCCCGCACTTCCTCGCGGTTTGGCACGCATCCTTCCCACCACCTACGCCGTCTCCCTACTCCAAGGCATCTGGGCAGGTGACCAATGGTCCGCCCACTGGCGCGACGTAGGCGCCCTCATCCTCGGCTTCATCCTCTGCACCGCTCTCTCCGCCAAAGTCTTCCGCTGGGAATAGCCCCACTCGGCTCGCGCAAGAGGTCGAAGCGGTGGCACGGTCACTCCTGACTGTGCTCTTGGGTCATTGCTTCAGCCCCTCCACAAACTCTCCGTGCCCTCTGTGACCTCTGTGGTAAAAGCCTTTCTTTCGATTTTCGTCTTATCTCCCAATTCCGATGCCGCCACCGCTCCCGCATCCCATCCCAAACTCATCTGCGCCCGCGGCGCGCTCTGCCGCATCCCTTCCCATGGCCTCGTCCCAAATCCCAATTTCTGCCGTATCCGCAACACCCGCTCCGACACCTTCTTCCGATACTCCTCCGGGGCATATCCATTTTTTCCATACCATTCCTGATACTGCTTCGCCAGCTTCGGAAATTTCTCCCGCACAAACGGCAGAAATTGTTTCGCCGACGACGGCATCAGAAACAGCACGCCCGAGAAGAACCATTGTGCCCCCGCCTCTTTCGCCGCCGCGGCCACCGCCTCCAATTCTCCTTCGCCATCCGTAATTCCTGGCACCAGCGGCGACGCCGACACCCCCACACTCAGCCCCGCCTCGCGCAATTCCTTCACCGCCTTCAACCTCAAGTCCGGTCGCGGCGCCCGCGGCTCCAGCAATCGCGCCAGTCGCGGCTTCAGTGTCGTCACCGTAATGTTCAACGACAGGGCCGACTTCCCCGCAATCACCTTCAGCACATCAATGTCCCGCACAATCTGGTCCGATTTCGTGATCACGGAGATACTCAAGCCTTCGCGCTTCGCCAATTCTTCCAGGCACGCTCGCGTCACTCCGTACTCCCGCTCCGCCGGTTGATACGGATCCGTCGCCGTCCCGATCGCGATGTGTTCCGCCTGCGTGTAGCCCGACGCTTTCGACTCGTACGAATATTTCTGCGTCACGTCCCGCGCCAGCAACGCCGCCGCATCCTGCTTCACGAAAATTTTTCGCTCGAATTCCCCTCCGTCAATTTCCATGTACTCGTGCGTGTATCTCGCGTAGCAATACTTGCACGCAAACTCGCATCCACGATACGGATTCACCGTCCACTCAAACGGCACCCGCGCCGAATCGCAACGGTTCAATATTGATTTCACCGGTAACAAAAAATATTCCGGCTTCTCACTCGACTTCCGCTTCGTTTCCGCCGCTGGCGAATTTGCGGCGAGGCGAGCTATGCCCACCAGTGGCGCATGAGGAGTCTGGAGTTGTGGCGGGGGGCAATCCGCCGTAGGGCTCTCCGGACTTCCCTTGCACCAGCCGGTTTCGCTCTGGGCAAGAGCGCCGGCCTCTGGTTTTGGCTCGTCAGGGCTAAAAGGTAGGTAACTAACTACGGGGCGTCGTGCGGGGCGCCGCCGCGTCGTGAAACGCGTCGTCGTAAGGGGAAGAACTGGGGACATAGGTCACCTCGAAGCGCTCCCAGTATTTCGCCTTTTCTTCGCTATGTCAAGCACTTTTCGCTTTTTCTTCGCGCCTGTGTAGGGTCCGCCTTCTGAGGCGGGCAGCCACCGCAAATTTCGAGGTAACACTCTTTGTCATCAACCGCGCCGCCAATGGCACAGACACTCCTCTCTCCCAGAGAATCCACAATCCGCTGCATCTTGAGGGTGCCCCACTCTTTGCCCCTTTTGCCGTTTGCGAAGGGTGGGTCCTACGCTCCCACTCCACCGTCCGTTTCAACGTCTCCCTCTTGCGCCCCTCCCCGTCCCCTGTTCTAATTCCCTCGTTCCGCGCGCCGAACAGTTTCGCCGCCAGCCTCGGCTCTCGCGCATCTCTTCTTCTTGAGAACTCCGCCTCGCTCAAACGCCATTGGCGATTGCCAAGCGCACTACTCTTGGTTTCCAGCCGGTGCAACGCAGGGAGGAGAACGGCAGCGTTAGAGACAGAAAGAGTCGTTCTCCTCGCTGGTTGGATGGATTCGCGGTTCAAGGTATTCTAGGGACCACTTTCGTGCGCTCGCCTCTCACTTCACTCACACTTCCCTTCGCCCTGGTCTTTTCGTTCGCACTCACTACCAACCTCGCCGCGCCAACGCCAACTCACGCCCAATCGCAAACGCCCAAGCCCACGCCGCAATCGCCACCCAAATCCAATCCCGCGCAGCAGCAATCCCCTTCGCCCAACGGCGCCACTCCCGGCGTTGCCACTTCGCCTGCCGTGCAAGCTCCATCCTCCAAGCACTACCCGATTCTCCTCCTCGCTACCGGCACTGAGCCTTTCTGGTCGCTGCGTCTCGGCATGAAAGGTCCAGAGCGTCTCGATCGTCTCAACTATCCGCCCATCGTGCTCGACCCCGCCGAAATCGTTCCCGACGATGCCGGTGGCTCTTGGACCTATCACGCCAAAGATGACGCCACCTCCGCCGACGTCACCGTCAAGCTCGTGCGCGAAAATTGCACCGACAACATGTCCGACACGAAATACACGTTCAGCGTCGTAGTCGAACACGCGCAGCTCGGCACATTAAAAGGATGCGGTATCAGCGCTCCCGATAAATTCCCCGAATTCCTCAAGAAGAATCAGATCGACGATGCCGATTCGCTCGAACCCGTCGACAAGGACAAGCAAAAAGAAAAAGAGCGCAACAAGGCGCTCGACCCCATCACCAAATTTGTTTCGCCCACCGCTATCGCCTACATCGACGCCTCGGGAAAAATCATCGTCGCCCGCGGACAGGTCCGCAAAACCGCTGCGCCCTCCGGACAGGAGCCCGCGCTCTCGCACGATGGCAAAAAGCTTCTCTACACGCGCTCCGATTCCAAGACCGGCCCCGATCGCAGCCTCATGCTTTTCGATTTCGACTCCGGACGCTCCACCAATCTTGCCGGCAACAATGTGCGTCAGGGTTTCTGGTCGCTCGACGATTCCCGCGTGGCCTACTTGAAATTCGACAACAATCTCTGGCAGATTTGGACTCTTCCCACCGATATGCCCAGCAAGACCGCCGCCATCGCTCCGCAAAATATCGATGCGCTGCACGGTTGGACGTCTCCCAACACAGTACTTGCCACCGACAAGGACAATGCCTACTGGATCGCCGACGACGGCAAGCCGCAGCAAACCGTTCCCCTCAAGGACATCTACGGCTCCACCTTCCAGATCATGAGCAGCGACACCATTCGCGTGCATCCCCTCAATCCCGATCTCTTGCTCGTCTCCGCCTATTACGCCAACACGCCCGCGGGCGCTCCCACCGATTCCGTCGGCCTCAACAGCACCTTTTTCCTCTACGAAATTAAATCCAAGCGCCGCGTTATTCTCGGTCCCTCCGACAGTTTCTCGCGCGCCGCCGAATGGTCTCGCGACGGCCTGCAAATTTTCTTCACTCGCGGCGTCCCCGGCAAAGCTCCCCCGGCCACCTTCCGCGTCTTCTGGGACGGCACCACACTCCGCCGCTACGTCCCCGCCTCCGACCTGGTCGTCGGCAAGTAATTCCCGTCCCTCTCGCGAGCAATCATCTCCCAAACTGTCATGCCGACCGTAGCGACCCGGCCTTTTCTTCGCGCGTCTTCTGCGCGCCGGGTCGCGCAGCGGAGGGATCGCGGCAACACGTCCACCTTGTCGGGCGCCCCACCCTTGCTTTCTAAGTGTGGGTCTTGGTTTCTCGCGATCTGCGAAAAGGGGCAGCGAGAGTCCCTCTTAGGTTTTGCATTGATACGGCAATCGCGCCGCGTTCCATTGCGCTGCGGCCAGTGAAGACGCAGTGGGTGCCGCACCCTTTGCATTGTAAGGGTGCGGGTTTTTCTTTCCTTTTCGCTACGTGAGCGGAACCGTCCGAGTCGCGACAATCGCCAGCGGCGCGACAAAAAATCTTCTTGTCCAACTTTGCGTCTTGCCACAACTTCAGCCACCACTAACGATCTGTCATCCCCACCGTAGCGACCCGGCCTTTTCTTCGCGCGTCTTCTGCGCGCCGGGTCGCGCAGCGGAGGGATCGCGGCAACACGGCACGCGGGCCACGCACCCAAGTGCGTCCGGGAATCCCTCTTACGTTTTCTGTCTTGTTTTCTTTCTCAGGGGGAACGCCCACGCGCCCCGTCACCGCGGGAAACTCGCCGAGTCTCTCACTCGTTCCGCCTGCAACAAATGACGCCGTTCATGGCTCGCAATGATCTGCAGCCCAGTCCCGCTCGTAAATCGAATCCCAGGGAACAACGGATTCCAGAATCGAATGCGATTCACGTTCTTCGTCCGCGCGCTCACAATCAATTCGCGGCACGCTTTGTTCCCTGCAAGAAATCGATCGATCACCGGCAATCCCACCCGTGAAGTCGGCTTGATCTTCGACGGTGCCGGCGCGGGTTTGCTGTTCGGCGAAGGCTCAATAAATTTGCGGATGAACCAGCCTCCGAACCATCCCGGTGCAATCTCTTCCACCGGCGCGTCCGGTTTTCCTCGCAGCGCCGCCGAAATCGCCGGCAGATACGCTTCGTTCGTGATGCACAAATGCTCCAGACACTGGCCCACGCTCCAGCGTCCCGGCGCTGGCGCCCAGTTCAATTGTTCTTCGCTGAGCCCGTCGACCAGCCTCTGCGCCGTCTGATCGTTTCCGCTAAGCTCAAACGCCAGCCTCATCGACCAACCCGTCGCCCGTGTATCCTGTCCAGTAGCCATAATTTGTCAGGCATTATACGCGAACATCCCGCTCCGCACGCCTTGATAAAGAAACTCCCGTCGTGTTCTACGGCGTCACAGCCCGCGATGCCTTGGAGCAGGCCGACGAATACCTTTCGCGCCAGCGCCAGTCCCCAAACCCTCCGCGCTCTCTGTGCTCTTCCCTCTGCGCCCTCTGTGTTAATTCTTTTTCCCGTGAAGGCGCCGGGTGCCCCGGGTTGCGCTTTGTGCTACCCGGGTCTTGGGTTCCTCCGTCTCCGGTTGCGCTTTGTGCGTCGCCCCAAACCCTCCGCGCTCTCTGTGCTCTTCCCTCTGCGCCCTCTGTGTTAATTCTTTTCTCGGCCAAGACGCCACCTCCGCGCCCTCGCTTGCCCAGGAATTCTCCTCCCTACTAAATCTCCCTTACCTCTTCCATACCCGCCTCCGCCTCCTCTCCTAAATGGTTTACGTGATGCCCGTGCCACGCCGCGCTTCGTAGCCTTTTTCTACAGGAGGAAACACATCTCTATGAAACGTATATTTTTCGGATTGTTGGCTGCAGCTCTTTTTCTCGTACCATCCATCACACTCGCGGCCCAAGACACTAGCTCCGAGCCAAAGTCCAAGGCCGATGTTCGCACCATCACCGGATGCCTTTCCAAAGGCGATAGCGCCGATGAATTTCTACTAACTGGAACCGACGGCAGCACCTGGGAACTTCGCAGCGACAAAGTTGCACTTGCCGATCACGTCGGACATACC
>DASXLU010000039.1:0-5086 GCA_036496065.1 Candidatus Acidiferrum sp. | reverse complement strand
TCGCGCGAAGTCCGCGCGATGAATCTCTCTTGCATTTTCATAATTTCGCATCAAATCTCTCCCTAATTTTCTTTCGCGGCGCTTTTCACGAGTGGTGTCCATGCACTGCCGCTTCCTTCTCCCCGCGTGAGCGAATCTTCTCTTGAATCTCGTCGAACTCTTTATCCGGCAGCACCCGCACCATGGTCATCATCCCCATCATTCCCGCGCTCCAGTTTTTTGGCAGGCCGTAGGTTTCCGGGCGATCCACCAGCGCGTCCATCCCCATTTCCATAAACGCGTCCTGGGGAAAGCCCGGAACACTGTTGGCATTTTCTGCCACAGGCGAAGGCGGCACATGTTCCACGCCCAGCGCTTTCGAAAGCGACATCATCTGGTTCATTGCTTTTGGCGCAGTGGTGTCGGCGGTTTCAATCTGCCGGTCACTCAGCAGGTCCATCATGCTGTTCATCATGTGGTGTGGCAGGTGGCAATGAATCATCCACGCGCCAGGATATTTTGCTTCGAACTCCACCACCTTCGCTTGTGCCACGCCCACCAGCACCGTGTTTGTCGGATACCACGTGGATTCCGGCGCGCGCCCGCCTTCCGTTCCCGTAATCACAAACTGGTTTCCATGCAAATGAATGGGATGGTGATCCATGCCCAGATTCACAAAGCGCATTCGCACACGGCTGCCGAGACGCGCGATCAGCGGTGTGGTCGCCGGGGCAGACACGCCGTTAAAGGTCAGCCAGTTGAATTCCATCGATGCGGTGTTTGGCACCGTGTTGCTTGGCAGCACCGCCCATTCCTGCAGCACGATCGCGTAGTCGTGGTCCGCGTGCGGCGCATACGAAGTCTCGGGATGCGCAATGAACATGCCGATTAACCCGATCATTTCCTGCATGGCGCTGTGCGCGTGATAAAAAAACGTGCCTTCCTGATGCACGATGAATTCGTAGGTATACGTTCCACCAGGCGGCACCGGCTTCTGGCTGATGTACGGCACACCGTCCTGCTCGATGGGCACTTCCAATCCGTGCCAGTGCAGAGAAGTGCTTTCCGGCAGCCTGTTTTCGAAAATTATGCGAACGCGGTCGCCCTGGATGACCTGGATCGTCGGGCCGGGACAGCTTCCGTTGTAGCCCCACACGTCGAGCATTTTGAATGGCGCGATTTTTTGTTTCAGCGGCTCCGCCCTCAGCCGGAAAACTTTCACGCCGCCATCCATTTCGAATGGCATATCCGCCAAGTTCGGCGAAATCACCGGAACGTGTCCCCGTTGCGATTTCTGGGCTGCTCCATTTGTTGGCGAATGGTGATGTTGTGACGAATTCCCGCCGCTCGTCCCTGGATTCTGCCCAACGGTCATAGCCTTCAGGCGTGCGCCCAGTCCCAACAGTCCCGCGCCAAACAGCGTTGCATCCTGAAAAAATCTTCTTCGCGTGCCATCCATACGTTCCTCCAAAGGAAATCCTGCACAATTCTTCGTGGCAACAACCATGTTTTTCAAAAATTAGATGTTAGGCAGAAAACAGACGGACCGCGTCTCAGGCGCGCAAGGAAGGGAATTCTTCAGAGAGGGAATTACTTAAATCAGTAACAGATCTTCGCGAAGTGATTGATTGAGTTAAATTATGCTGTTCGATTGGCTTCAGCACCCGCGCAAAGCTCGAAGCAGACATAAACTTCGAACTGGAATCGAGATTGAGCGATTCCGAGCCAACCGCCCGCACCACAAAATCGCTTGTTGGGCAGGTCAGTTCGGCATTTCCTACTTTCGGGCCAAACTCTGTTCCAGCGCTCACGCCGTGATGGCAATGGTTCACCGTCGCACCAGCGCCGCTAGAAGTGGAGGAAACAGAGCAAGACTGCACCGCGCATCGCGAGGAACAAAGGGGAGTCAGCATCAGACACAGCGCCAGCAAAAACGCAGATGCTCTCGCAACCAGCGGAGTTACTCGTCGAAGCATGAGCGAATGCAACACTCTTTTAACGCTACCCTGCCCGGGCTGCACGGTCAAATCAATTGTCGCTAGCTCGTTATTAGATGGGCCTAATCGCCGTGGCCTTCGGCGGTCGTCGAAACTTTTCCGGCAAACGAGCGATATACGTAAACGAAATAGACCGTCGCCAGAATCATGCCAATCGCCCACCAGATCAACCCAATCTTCAGGCCATATTCGCCGGCCTTGGCGTTTTGCACCGTGAGTGAATACGCGGGATCGCGCGCCGGCAGCACCATCGGATAAACGCCAAAGACCACGCTGGTCAGCATTCCCAGGAAATATACACACGACGCCAGGAAAGCATTCAACTCCTTCTTGCGTCGCAGTTCAAACGGAATACCTGCAAGCCCCGCCACCGCAAGCAGCGGCAACGCAAATCCGAGCGGCCAAGTCTTGAAGTTTGCGATCACCTGCGGTTGCACGGCAAACGTAACCGCGGTCACGATTCCCGTGAACACCAGCACGCCCCACCAGCATAGACCCGCAACTTTTCCCGCACGCTTGTTCACGTCGCCTTCGGTCTTCAGTTGCACCCAAAGCGCGCCGTGCATCATCAGTGCCAGCAGCGCCTCCACTCCCACCAGCACCGTGTACCAGTCCAGAATTCCGGTCCGTTCACCGAGCCGCCAATTCGTCCATAGCGGTTCGAAGAAGTAGCCGCTGGCATCGAGCGGAACGCCACGCACCACATTGCCCAGCGCCGCGCCCAGAAAAATAGCGAGCAGCAGACTCGCCATGGAGAACATGAAGTCCCAGAAGGGAATCCACACAGGGCTGGTTATGTGATTGCGGAATTCCACCGCCGTGCCGCGCAAGATCAAAAGCCACAGCACCATCATTAGCGGCAAATAAAATCCGCTGAAGCTGCTGGCATACAGCGCAGGAAATGCAAAATACAGCGTGCCTCCCGCGGCCAAAAGCCAGACTTCATTGCCATCCCACACTGGGCCAATCGTTGCGATGACTTGCCGGCGCTCCTCCCGCGTTTTCGCCACAAGAAAATGAATCGCGCCAGCTCCCAGATCGAAGCCGTCTAGAAGGACATACATCGCCACCATTACTGCTACCAGTACAAACCAGATCGTTTCCATGTGTCCTCCTTAGTCCGCCGCTACTTCTGGGGGAAAGCCCGCACTCGGTCTACTTTCGGGCTCCGGTCCGATTTCAATTTCGCGGTAAACCAGGAAGAGCCACAACATCGATAGCAACGTGTACATCCCCATAAAGCCAATCAGTGTGAACCACGCATTGCCGGCCGCGACTCGCGTCGAAAAGCCGTGCATGGTCCGCATAATTCCGTAGATAAGCCACGGTTGGCGGCCCAGTTCGGCGGTCATCCATCCCGCGGTGTTTGCTATGTAAGGCAGCGGCACGCTGAGCATCAAAATCCACAACATCCACCGCGCGTTATACAATTTGCGCCGCCACAACAGCAGCGCAGAGAGCGCCATCACTACGATGAAGATAGTCCCGAGCCCGACCATCACGTGGTAGCTGAAGTACAGCAGTTCGATTTTGTCGGGCCACTGATCTTCGGGAAACGAATCCAGCCCGCGCACATGCGCGCTCCATTCGCGATAGGTCAGGAAGCTCAGCATTCTTGGTATTTCCAGTGGATTGTCCAGACGCCTGTTGGGCAGGTCGGGCTGCCCTAGAATTGCGATGGGCGCGCCATCTTGCGAATGAAATAGGCCTTCCATTGCCGCCAGAGTCGCCGGCTGATTTTCGGTGACCAATTTGCCCTGAATGTCGCCGGTGGGAGAAAGTTGCAGGATCGCCGCGATCACTCCTACGATTACGCCGATGCGCACGAAGGTGCGTCCGTAAAACTCATCGCGTTTCGCAAGCAGGTAGAACGCGCCGACTCCGGCCATCACGAAGCATCCTGTCTGCACAGCGCCCATCATGTTGTGTGCGTATTGCCATAGCGCCCATTTGTTCAGTAGTAGTCCCCAGAAACTAGCCAGGCCGATTTCGCCTTCCGGCGTGATTTGGTATCCGACCGGGTGCTGCATCCACGCATCCGTGGCTACGATGAGATAGCCAGACATCCACGATCCCACAAATACTAGAAAGGCCGCCCACCAGTGGCCAATGCGCCCAAGCTTTTTTTCGCCGAAGAGAAACAATCCCAGAAACGTGGACTCCAGGAAAAAGGAGAAAACGCCTTCCATCGCCAACGTTTGCCCGATCACCCCGCCCGCCGCCTTCGAGAACTCCGACCAGTTGGTCCCGAACTGAAATTCCATCGGGATGCCAGTCACCACGCCTAGTGCGAAATTGATTCCGAAGATTTTTGCCCAGAAGCGCGCGGCGTTATTGTAATGCTCGTCCCCGGTGCGCAGCGCGATCGTCTTCAATACGACGATCAGCAGCGCCAAGCCCATGGTGAGCTGCGGAAATAAATAGTGAAAAGTGATTGTAAACGCGAAGTGCAGACGATGTACGTCCAGCGCTGAGCCCATGCAAATACACCTCTTCCGGAGATTTGCGGTGAGTGGCCTTTTTTCAGGCCGCGGTAGACTCGAAGGACGCGAGTGACGCGGTAACTAGTTTTCTATTCTGACACCTTTTCCGCGCTGCGCAAGTTCATTCATTAATTTTATGGACAGCATTCAAGACTCCGCTGCTGCAGGCCACTCCCGGGACGTATCATAGAACTATGGATACCGCGGCTTCGAGTTCGTCCGCGATTCCCGTAGACGCCTCCTCTTCGAGAATTGCGTTTTCCTTACCTGCAGGCTTCGAATATGCCCTGCGAATACTTTTAGGTTGTTGCCTGGTCTGGTACACACTGCACACTCGCTTGCATAGCCCCTTGTGGGCGCTGATTTCGGTTATCACCGTGACCGAACCGGAACTGCATGCGGCGTGGAAAGCTTTTCTTTCGCGCATTCTGAACACTTTAGTTGGCGCGGGGGTTGGCATGCTGGTGCTGTACCTGCTTGGTCCGGGATTTTGGGAGATTCTTTTTGCGATTACCTTGTCGGTTTTAATCTGCACCCACTTGATTAAGGTGCAGGGCAGTTGGCGTTTGGCTCCAGTAACGGTAGCGATTGTGATGACGCCCAGTTTGCTGGCGGCTTCGCGCGCAG
>DASXLU010000038.1:0-5220 GCA_036496065.1 Candidatus Acidiferrum sp. | reverse complement strand
GAAGCGACGTATTTTCGTTTAGTTCGATGGTCTGCGAAACATTGTCGGGACGAAGAATCGTAAGCTTCGGAGCCTCGATGGATTTTACTTCACCGACGACATAGTCTTTCCCGAGCGTTCCCATCGCGGCGCCGCCACCGGTTCCTCCCCGGCCACCACCAGGGCCTTCGGGACCGCCGGTTCGCGCGTTAACAACGCTCGCAGTCACAGTATGGTCTGAATTAACGTCGCCGCGAACGGCTACCATGTCGCCCACCTTAAAGTCGGCAGCCGCTGCCGGCTGGCGATCTCTTCGAAATTGCGTCTCACCGGTCAACTTCACAGTTACCGTTTGACCATCCGGCGTGGCGAGGACTAGCAAACCATTGTTAACACTGGAGATCTTGCCGAATATGGGGCGGGGGGCGGCTTCGCCTCTCCGATTTTCGTGTTGAGGTGCGTCGGGATTCTGGGAATCTTGGGAACGGAGCGAAGGTGAAGCGAGCAGGCTTAAGAAGCCACAGAGAAGCAGGACAGATTTGATGCGATTCATTTTTCCTCTTCCAGAGTCGAGAGAGAGCTTTGCTTCTTAGACGTATAGCGCGTTAAATGCGTGTCACGCAAAGCTTTAGCGGCAAGACGCGTTTACTTTTCTCTCTGTTAGGAATTCCCTGGAGGGATTAAGAAGGTTCCCGGTGGACAGGCTTCGTCGCGACACCATGGCTCGGCAAAATGGATGCACGGTGATTATTTGATGAAAAAATCGGCGCGGGAACGCGAAAAACGACCACTTTTCGCACTCAAAATGGGGGGATTGGGACGTTTTTGGAGGGTTCCGGAGCCCATTTTACGCGGTTTTCGGTCGACGACCAGACGTTGCCTGCCGTGTCTGATCGCCGGAGTAACAACCCGCCGAACTCAAAGATTAGTTAAATCGGAGAAAGAAGGCCGGACTGAATACCGCTCGCCCTGCCGGTCCGTGAGTCTCGCGAGCCGCTTACACCGCCGCCTGCACACTCAACGCAGCGCCGGGTCCACGGAATCGCCCGCAAACGGAGAGCGGGAATCTCCTCACCACAGCTGGAGCAGATGCCATATTCACCTTTATCCATCAAACGCAACGCCAGCTCGATCTCAGAAAGCATGCGTACTTCGCGCTCGATGTTAGCGATCGCCATGCCAGCCGACGAACTGCGTAGGGCCAACCCAACTTCGTCTTCGGGCTCTTGCTCCCCAATAAGTTCTTGGCGGCGCTGCTCGATGCGAGTCGCGAGTTCGTCACGCTTGGTAATCAGCAGATGGTGTAAATTGTCCATTTCGGAATTCTTCCGTTTCTTCGTGCTACGCATTGGAGCGACTCACTTTCCTATTATTTCTCAGTATTTCGAAAGGGAAGGAAACATGTTTGACTGTCTGACGCACAAACGGAGAGGAGCCAGACACCCCAGCGGGACGGCTGGCTCCTAATGTCTACACTAGATTTGCCTACGTGTTACCCGCGCGGTGGGCTTTGTCGTCGCGCGCGACTTGCTGAGCCGTGTCATCCTGGCGAAGCCCTCTGGTGAACTCGTCCACTTGTTTCTCGGCCTCATCTTTGGCGATACCGTAGCGTTCTTGAATTCTGCCAACGAGTTGCTCGCGCTTCCCGCCGATGACCGTCATGTCATCATTGGTAAGTTTGCCCCACTTTTCTCTGACGCTGCCTGCATACTGCTTCCACTTGCCTTCCACCTGATCCCAATTCATTGAAGCCTCCTGGGTATAGCGGGTAAATCCGGCACTCCTCGATCCGCGGAATCGCGGTGGGTGCCCACGTGATTCCCGGCTATAAAAACACCGTATTAGAACGGCAGCTATCCAGAGAATAGGGGAGGTAAACGCAAGGAATGCTGCATCGAGTGAAATCCTTGGTACAGGGAGCCAACGTACAAGGGTCAGGCTTCCTGCGTATGGTTACTCGACTCAGAAAGACCTAAAAATCTACTATTCGAGATCGCAGGAAGCCACCGTTCCCGAATTGTGATTTCTTTCTGTGATTGATCTAAACGAGGAAAACAAGGAGGACGAAATGTTGCGTTGGGCTTTAGGCTTTTTTGTAGTCGCTCTCGTGGCGGCACTCTTGGGATTTTCGGGAGTAGCGGTAGCTGCGGCCGGAATCGCAAAGATTTTGTTCTTCATATTTCTGGTTTTGTTCATCGTGACGTTAGCCGGTCATTTACTAAACCGGGCTTGAATCAATCTGGGTCCAGTGTGAAGGGCAAGCAGCGCCAACGCGTGGGCTGGCGTATTTAGACGGAGGAGTTCAAATGAATGGAAAGCGCATGTTGGGATTGATCTTGTTGGTGTTAGGCGTCCTGTCGTTGGCGTATCAAGGATTCACCTACACCACTCGGAAGAAGGTCGTAGACATTGGGCCGATTCAAGCAACGAAGGAAGAACATCACTCCGTTCCTCTGCCACCAATTCTGGGCGTTTTAGCGGTAATCGGGGGAATCGTTGTTCTCGCTACCGACCGGTCATAGGAATCGGTCTCTCTTAGCCATAGAACGTACTAGGCTTGGGCGTGGAAAACGCTGAGGGCGGGTGTATCCGAAGCTTCGCAAAGCACGGTGGGGAGAGTCGCACGTACCAGTGTGCCCGTTTTCTCGGATTGGACATGCAGTGAGCCGTTTAGCTCCGCAAGGCGTTCCCGCATCCCCGCCAATCCGATCCCACCCGCGAGGCCTGTTCGAAAGCTTTGCAGGACTTCCTGAGGAATGCCGCAGCCATCGTCGCGAACTTCCAGGATCACTTCACTGTCGGTGCATCTTACGTCCACTAAAACGTTCTGTGCGCGCGCGTGCCGATGTACGTTGGTAAGCGATTCCTGCAGCACGCGGAATAGCGCAAGCTCAATTTCCTTCGGCAAGCGTTCGACAATCTCAGCAATTTCGAACACCACCTGAATTCCGCTTCGCTTGGCGAAGCCCTCCACGTACCAACGTGCGGCCGACTCGAACCCGAGTTCGTCGAGCAGGGGTGGGTGCAGCAGATGCGAGAGAGTTCGAACTTCGGTGATAGCACGATCGGCCAAATCCAAAGTATCTGCGAGCAATGCCGGACTTTCGATGTGAGCGGAAGCGTTCTTTCTGCGCAATTGTCCCAGGTTGAGCTTCATGCCGGTGAGGAACTGCCCCACGCTGTCGTGCAGATCGCGGGCGATTCTACGCCGCTCAATATCCTGTAATTCAAGAATTCTGGCGCTCAGAGCCCGGTAAGACTCAAGATTTTGACGGTTGACTTCTTCTTGCTCGCGGCGACGGGCCAACTCTGAAAGCAACAACGCGAAGTTGTAGATCAACAGAGCAAAAGACGCGAGGAAAAGAACCGCCAGCGTCACAAGGTTCCGGTCGAACAAAACGTTCCAGCGGTTTAGACGTATCCTCAGAAGACCCGCTTCGGCTGATTCCAATTCTTGCAGAAGTGTAGTGATTTGGCTTTTTCGCTCGGAGAGTTGGGCCAGAGCCGCCTGTAGCTGTAAGGACTCCGACGGAAAGCGGTCGGACTCGTTGGCGAAGACCTTCATCAATTGGACTTGTTTCTCGGCGACAGGAGTCAGCTGTGCCAAGCGACCCTGTTGCTCTGGATTATCGGTGGTCATTTGTTTCAGCGAGGCCATGCAACGATTGAATTGCACCAACTGCTCATTGAAATGATCGACTTCCTGCGGATCTTTGTTGAGCATGGCCAGCAAAGAGCTGGAGCGCAACTCGTTGAGGGTGGCTGACAGTAATTGAATCTCGCCCTTCACTTCGTAGGTGTGCACAACCCAATCGCGATAGACACCGACCCGTGCTTCGGTGAAGTAGGCGACGCTTCCGGCAGCGCAGATCAGTACGACGCCAATAACCAGGGACGCCAGCCGAACGGAATGGGCTGGAAACGCTTTCGACAGTGCACGTTTAGAAAGCGCGATTGACACGGGACGAGGCCTCGATCTTGTAAAGGGTGGCTAGCAGGGTGGGACTTAGATTTTACCTAACATGGCTGCGAGAACCTAGCGATTCCCCGATTTTGAGTTAGGGCAGCCAAGAGCATTCTTGGCGAAAAGTTCGAGAGCCCCGCAGGGCTCTCGAGACACCGCACACAACGGCGAGATCAGCTGGCGGTTGCCTTTTGGCCCCTAACTTCCAGCTCGTTCACGACCTGCTTCACGTTGGGTACATCAGAAGCCAGCTTTTCCACCATGGTGCGCTTGCTTTGCGAGTTGACGTGACCGGTAAGCGTGACAACGCCGTTTTTCACGTCGTACTTCACATCGCTATTCAATTTATTCTTCACCAGCGCAGCATGGAAGTTCTTGTCGATAGCCTTGTCCGTATCCGAATCGACGGTTTTGGCGCTGCTTTCGTCACCCACCGGGCGAACCGCAATTTCATTGGCGATCACCTGGCTCGATGCAATGCCTCGCGCAATGGACTCGGCTTGCGATTTTTCCAGAGTCGTGGCGGTGGTACCACCCAAAGTAACCACGCCCTTATCGCGGTCTTGCGACACGCTTACGTCTTTCAATCCAGCCTGGGAGAGCGAATTTCGAATACTTTCTGCCACGTCGGGCGACTTCTTCATGTCATCGGAACATCCCGTCAAATTGCCCAGAGCTACAAGAAGAAATAACGCAGAACCCAACACCAGTGATTTCATAAGCTCTCCATTCTCGTTAGGCCCCGCTTTGCTTCGAAAAGGCAATTTATCGGCACAAAGAAACGCGCTGAGGACCTAGCGCAGAGTTTGCTGGACAGGTCATCGCACAACTATCCGTGGTACTGCCTAGAGGGGATGGAGAGAAGTCGTAACGCGGGACGAGACTTGCGGCAGGCGTTCTACGGGAAACAATTGATAAGGGCAGCTATCCGCCGTGCGGGCTTCGCTTTGAGCCACGCAGCGTACCCAGCTTTCTTTGGTGTGAACGAGCTTTTCTTCGCGAACAAATTCTCCAGCTTGTGTGGAGGGAGACTTCCGCTCGCGCTCGTTCGCGCGAGCGCGCTCGATCACATCATCTTCTGGCATATGGCACCTCTAGAAATTGAGGGCTACCGGCCCGCCGCTGCCGGCCGGGAAGACTTTCCCGATTGCTCTGCTTGCGAGGCCTCGGCATCCACTCGCGGCGGGTCAATGCCCAACGCTGTGGCCAGAGAGATCAAGTGATCTTGCTCCTGCACGAGAATCTCGCGGATCAATTCGCCCATTGCGTACTCGCCC
>DASXLU010000037.1:0-7931 GCA_036496065.1 Candidatus Acidiferrum sp. | reverse complement strand
AGATTCAGGCCTTGCAAGACGTGAATTTCTTCGCCACCGCGCCTGTAAGTTTTATCGAGATCGCGAACCTGAATTAGACTTCTTTCGTCGGCACTTCCGTCAACTTTGACCATTTTTGCAGCGCTCCTATTGTTTTACTTGGACGGCCTGACCGTCCCGGAGTGAATCGGGACCTTTCACGACGACAGAAACATCGGGCTGAATTCCTGCAATAACCTCCACATCGGTGCCGCGCACAGCGCCGAGGGTAACTGCGCGGCGCTCCAACGTATCGCCTTTAACTATAAGAACGTATTTCGACGTTGCATCCGTGCGCACAGCGTTCTGCGGCACCAGCGCAACCGCGGCGGACTTTTCCTCTTTTTTCTTTGACGGACCATTTTCCTCGAGGAAAGTGACTTTCACGCCCATGTCCGGCAAGATGCGCGGGTCTGCAGCGGGGTCCGACAATTTCACATGATCCGGCGCGGTGAATGAGATTCGAACTTTGACCGTTGCTTTCTGGCGATCCGCTGTAGGAATTACAGTGCGAACCTTGGCCGGAAAAACCACGTCGGGATATGCGTCGAGTACCGCGTTGACCGGCTGGTTCGGCTCCACCTTGGCGATATAAGCCTCGCTCACGTCTACTTCGATTTCATTCGAATGTAAGTCCACCAGCGTCGCGATGCCGGTTCTAGTGAAACCGCCGCCGGCCGACACCGGGGAGACCATTTCGCCAATTTGCGCGTCCTTCGACACCGCAATTCCAGCAAATGGAGCTCTGATCGTGCAGTTGGCCACGTTCTGTTCCTGCTCGCGAATGCGCGCGTCGGCACCAATTACTTGTTGCTTGGCCAAAGCGATTTTTGCGCGAAGGCTGTCGGCATTCGTGAGGGCCGTGTCGAGCGCCTCTTGCGTCTGAACGCCCGCCTTCTGCAACTCTTCAGCGCGGTGCAATTCAATGTTGGCGTTGCGCAACTGGACTTCCAAATCTGCTATGCCTGCTTGCGAAGAGTCGCGGTCCGCTTTCGCAGAATCAAGAGCGCGTCGGGCGTCGGAGTCATCCAAAGTGGCGAGGAGCTGCCCTTCCTTCACGCGAGTCCCTTCATCAAAGAACACTCCTGTGACGCGGCCGGTAATTTTTGCGGCGATGGTGGCGCGCTGCCTCGGAGTAATGTATCCGCTGGCGTTAAGTACGCCCGCGGGGCCGACGGCAGGCTTATGAGCGGCGGCAACTTCAACTTCCGGCTTCCTATTGAGAAAGGCCGATGAGCCGACCGCAAGAATAACGATGGCGAGCAGGGCAAGGACTATCCAAAGCCATAGTTTGCTCGAACGGCGTTGGTTGCGCTTGGTGTCGTGGATTCGCAGCGACCCAAGGTCCGGCCTGGTAGTGTGTGTCGTCGCCATAAAGGGCGGCTGCTCCTTAATTTACAGAAGTCTCCGTGTGTGGATACGTATCCGAACGGCCAGAAATTTCAGGGCAGTTCGGTATCGAGCTATTTTAACGGTTAGCAGGGGTTTAGGGGAATTCTTTGCATAGGGGCTTAGGGGTACGGCTCGGAACTTCGCAGGCGGCGTTCCGTAGTCCGGCGAGCTGGCCCGTTCAGGGTCAGGACTCGGGATCGGAGGGCCTGTCCGACAAGATCGGGTGTTGCGATGCAGTGCTGCGAAGTGTGAGGCGAAGGCTGTTAACCGCATCTTGTGCCAAATGCACGTGCTTCCGAATCGCTTGGGCGCTTTCGCGATCTTCGGGCGCGAGGCTGGAAATATCGGCAAGGAGTTCCGAATAGCCCAAGATGGCGGTGAGTGGGTTGCTGATTTCATGGGTCGCCCCCGCAGCCAGACGGCCCAGTGCGGAAAGTTTCTGCGAATGCGAAACGCGCTCCTGCACGGAACGCAGGTTTTCGATGGAAGCGGTGGTCAAACTGACGAGATGTACCAACTGTCGCGAGAGCAGGCTTAATTTCCAAAAGAGCAGAGCACCCAGGCAGAACATCGCCCCAAATATTAGCCGCAGCCGGAAAGTCGCGATTGGTTCCGGAACATTCTTGGCATAAAAGCCCACAAGCGCGAGGATGGGCAACGAAAGAATGGCAAACATGGCAATTCGCGCCGTCCAGATGCCCTGGTTCAATTCGCGGCCGGCACGAATATCCTCACAGGGCGTGAGCGACGGTCCCATGGAGAAAGCGTAAGAAATCCAAAGAAGCGCGAGAAAAAAGGGTGTGTCAAAAAAGCTTCCTGCGTAATAGTAGCCACGATCAATTGCCATGCTGAGAAAGAAATTTCCTCCGGCGATCAGGATGAAGGCTATAAGCGTGTGGCCGTAAAACTTGCGCCACACACCCTGATTGCTCAGCCAATACACCAGCAACATGCCGATAATGACCAAATGCAAAATCAGAGCAAGAAAATAGTAACCGGGATTATATCGAGGAAAGTTCTGGACGACAGTTTGCCATGGCAGACAAAAGTAACCGTACAGCGTAAACCACCAAAACGTGAGCAGAGCAAAATCGATCCAGCGCAGTGCGAGGTTGCGTCCCGCAGACGCGGAGTGTGGGCGCAAAGCCAGGGCAAAAAGAAAAAACACATGTGCCAGAAGGAATAGAGAATCGCCCAAAACCGGTGATGGAGACGAGAAGCGCCTCAGCGAGTCGAAGTAGAACCAATAGGTCTCGGAAAGAAATAAAAGAAACAGCCCGGTGGACATGAGCTTCCAGAAAAGAGGAAGGACTCCGGAACCGCCACGCGTATTCTCCGATGAACTCAGAATTGCGAGAATGAGAAAATAGCAGGAAAGAAAATCTCCAAACAACGTTAGTGTAAACGACGATTTGAACAACGCCGCGACACCAAGATGCACCACAAATACCGCTACACCGAGCGCGAGATAAATCTTGTGGCGCGAGGACATTGTCACCTTGCCCCTTCCACAACCGGCAAAGGCGCGGCCTCAACCGTCAAGGAATTCGCCGGCGCTATTGGAAGTATGATCGTGAAGAGTGCTCCGCCTTCCGGCCGATTCCTGCAAATGATTTCGCCCTCGTGCTGCTGCAGGATTCCGTAGCAGGTACTGAGTCCGAGGCCGGTACCTTTACCTACCGGCTTGGTGGTGTAGAAAGGTTCGAAGACTTGCTCGGGTTGCTTGATTCCTGGTCCAGAGTCCGCAAATTCAATGCGCAACTGCGAGTCCGTCGAGTGGATGGCAATATTCAGTTCTCCCCCGTTCACTTCTTCGAGGGCATCAACCGCATTCGAAATCACCTGCACAAAGACGTGCAGTAACTGACTCGAGTCGCCGCGAACCAGCGGGCCAGGACCTTCCTGCACCAGACTCACGCGCAACTGCGGGAGCTTGTTAATACGGCTTAATTGAAGCGCGCTTTCGACGAGGGGTTTGATCTCGACGGAGGACAGTTGCAACGGCGTTTCTTGCGCAAACCGCAGCATATTCTCTACGAGTGCGTCGGTGCGCTGGGCATATTGCAAGATTTTCCCCGCCATAGTCTGAATCCTGGCTTCGGATGCAGCATTCGCCGTGATCCGCGAAGAAAGATCCAGAATGTGGGTCATGGCGGCTTTAATTTGATTGGCAACCTGCGCCACCAGTTCCCCGAGAGTGGTCAATGTCTCGCTCTGAATCAGGTGATTTTTAAGCCGATCGATATTGGAGTAAGTGTCGGAAAGCCGCCGCAAGGAGCCGACCAGACTCGTAGTCAGCAGGTCTTCTTTCACCGACAAAAGCAAAAGAAGAAGAAAGATGGTAAGCAGCGTGATTTCCAGACGGAAATTGAACAACGGTCCCGCCATCGGATGGGATAAGAGCCAAAACCCGATCGCGGGAGCAGAGAGGGTGACAAGCATGGCGAGTTGAGAGGAGAAAAATGCCACAGGCGCGACCGGCAACTGGTCCCATTGCTCTTTCGATTTGACCGCTTCCTGATCTTTCAGAAATGCATGGCCAAGAATGCCGAGACAGACAAACACCGCGGAAGATGCCGTCAACGGAACATCGTAGAAACTTCCCGTGTAGTAGTGATCCAGATCAATGGCCACGTTGATGACATCGGAGGAAAGCCCGTAGGAAGCGGCGGCCAGGAAATAGATCCACGAGATGGCGCGCCATGGACCTCGTGTACGCAAAAGAGCGACAGCCGTTGCCAAGGTGAAGATCTGGTGTCCAATCGCGTCGGCGAGATTGAAGTGATAATTATAGACAGCCTGGCCGATGGGAAGGAGTTGGTAGGCGTAAACAAAGAAAGTGTAAAGGTAGAGGGAGTACACCATCAAGATGGTGACATCCAGAATTCCGATCGCGCGAAACCGAGAGTCGTGTTTCTTATCCGGTTCAAGAGCCACGGCGGCGGTGAACGGGACCACCTTCACAAACAACAGCATGTCTGCGATCGGGATCTCTGGCACTGGTTGGCGGAGCCAGAGCTCATATAAGGACCATAACAGCAGGCTGGCGAACCAAATCGCTGATCCAAGGAATATCGATAGCCAAAACCCCCGGACGCGCGACTCGCTGTTACGGAAATTCTGAAACGTCAGAACCGCAGCCGTGCCGACCATGGCTAGCTGCATTACGTCGCCGAACACCGCTAAGGCATACCCTTGCGGAAACAAAAGGGCTGCGGCAAGTGTCAGGAGCACCAGGCTAATAAAAAGGAATAGACAAGTTCGCAGTGCACGGCGGGAATGAGGTCCGAGTTCGACCAGACTGGGCGCGACAATTTTCCAAAATTTCATAGTCGCTCGCCGGGTCCCTTACGACGTTCGAGTGCAACGGAAATGCAACCTCCGCACAGCGGCGAATACGCAGCCAGCAGCGCCGGCCCATGCCCTCGCACGCGGATTCTGTCCATCCAATTGTTGGCCAAATCATCCGATTGCAGCAGCGAATTTGCGAGCCATGTGCGGCGAACGTTACGAAGCGAGAATTTAGGTCGAGCCTTCATGCGGGATGAGCCTGTGCCCAAACGGTGATCGACATCTGTGTCGTATGACCTTGCCAATGCAACAACGGCTAGCGGAACCTTAAAAAGGCTACGGGTCTCGCTCCGGACGACAGATTACACCCAGGCGACAGAACAAAGGGGATTCAATGGCGTATCCAACACCGCAGGAACAATATAGGGCGAAATTGACGACGCCCGAGAAGGCCGTTGCTGGCATGGCGAACGGCAGCATTCTCTGCTTAGCGCTCGGTATGGGCATGCCTTCCGGATTGGCCGGTGCAGTGGCCAACCGAGTGCAGTCGGGCGACCTGAAAGATTTGAACCTGTACTACCAGCATTCGATGAAGTACAGCGCGGAGACCCTCATTCAACTCGATAACCTGTGCTCGATGGATGCGCGCTGCTTTTTTTTGGGCGACCCGGACCGCAAGGTGATTCAGCAGGGCCTGGCAGCAGGCCGCAAATATTTGAGCTACGTCCCCTGTAATTTTTCGCAGATTCCCCGAGCGCTGACGGAACATATGCGCGTCAACACCTTCGTCGTGACGGTGTCGCCCATGGATGCCTCTGGACACTTTAGCCTGGGAACGAATAACGATTACGCATCGACGGTAATTCGTCATTGCGACCGGGCCATCCTGGAAGTAAATGAACACATGCCCCGCATATTTGGCGACTCGCTCGTGCATATTTCGGAGGTACAAGCCGTCGTCGAAAACAATGTGCCCTTACCAGAGGTCCCTTACCACGCTCCTGACGATGAGGCATTGAAGATCGGCAAGTTCATCGCGGAGCAAATTCCCGATGGGGCAACCCTGCAACTGGGTATCGGTAATCTGCCGAATGCCGTAGCCATATACTTGGCGAATCACAACGACATGGGCATTCATTCCGAACTCTTCAGCCACGCGTTCGCCAACCTGGTGAAATGTGGCGTGGCGAACGGACGAAAGAAGACTCTGCATCCTCGCAAGCACGTGTTTACCTTTGCGTTGGGAGACGCAGAGATGTGCGACTTCATCAACGACAATCCATCGATGGAAAGCTATTCCGCGGCATATGTGAATGACCTGCGGGTCATCGCCCAGCACGACCACATGATGAGCGTGAATACAGCAATCGAGGTCGATCTATACGGACAGGTAAATGCCGAATTTATCAACGGGCATCAATACAGCGGTTCGGGCGGCCAGTTTGACTTCGTAAAGGGCGCGTCTCTCGCCAAGGGCGGAAAGTCGTTCATCGCCCTGAGATCCGCGGCAAAAGCCGGGAAAATATCCTGCGTGGTACCGCACGTGCAAATGGCCACCGACACCCGCATGGACGTGGAATATGTCGTCACCGAGCAAGGCATGGTCAACCTGAGGGGCAAGTCCACTCGGGAACGCGCCCTGGCATTGATCAGCATCGCGCATCCAAATTTTCGCGACGAACTGACCAAGCACGCTAAATCGATAAATTTAATTTAAAAACGAACCATCCCGTTCCTCAAGCATCTATCAAACATAAGGTGCGCGAAGCTGTCTTTAGCCGCCGCACAAGGCCGAAAAGGTCCGATGCGCCGGCAACTTGACAGAATTGTTGGGAAAGAATATTAAGTAACCATCGCGCAAGTTATATCGCCCTTGTGCAGGAGGATCGATGGATTCTTCACGCCGCGATTTTTTGAAGCTTGCTGCTGTTGGTGGAACTGCTGCCGCTGTATTCGGTTTCGATCTTCAACCTGCCTACGCGCAACTCAAAACGCTGAAAATCGCCCGCGCGAGCGAGACTCGGTCCACTTGCCCTTACTGTTCGGTAAGCTGCGGCGTCATTATTTACTCCATTGGGGATCGCGCCAAGAACGTCACATCCCAGGTAATCCATGTAGAAGGCGACCCCGATCACCCCATCAACCGCGGCACCCTCTGCCCCAAGGGCTCTTCTCTCGAGCAGGACATATTGAATGAGCGTCGCCTCCTAAAACCGCAAGTCCGTCGTCCCGGCGGCACGGACTGGGAAGATATCGCTTGGGATCAGGCTTTGATGGAGATCGCGCAAAAAGTGAAAAAAACACGCGACGACACCTTTATTGAAACCGATAAGGACGGCCATCGCGTCAATCGCTGCGAATCGATTGCCTGGACCGGCGGCTGCACCGACACAAACGAATTCAACTATCTGGTCGTGAAGTCGATGCGCGCCCTGGGGGTCGTGCATCTGGAAAATCAGGCCCGAGTTTGACACGGCCCCACGGTCTCAAGTTTGGGACCAACGTTCGGACGGGGCGCGATGACCAATGGTTGGGTAGATATCAAGAATACCGACATGATGCTGATCATGGGCGGTAACCCGGCTGAGAACCATCCTTGTGGCTTCAAGTGGGCCATCGAAGCCAAACGTAATCGCAACGCGAAAATGATTGTTGTTGATCCGCGCTACACCAGGACCGCATCAGTCTCCGATTTGTTTCTGCAAATTCGCGCCGGCTCCGATATTGCCTTCCTCGGTGGCATGCTTCGCTACGCGATGGAAAACAATCGCATCGCCAAGGACTACGTTCTGAATTACACCAACGCCGCGTTCATTGTGAAAGATGGTTTCAAGCTGCCGGAGGGAGATGGGCTTTTTTCCGGCTTTGACGCGAAGACTCAGACCTACGACAAAGCCACTTGGAACTACGCCGGAACAGGCGGAGGCGGTGGAAAAGATTCCGCGCAGGGCTACACTATGGGCGCCGCGGCTCACCCTCCCAGTTCGAACGCGCCAAAGCCTCCTTCCCTGCCCGAAAAAGTCGAATTCGATTTATCGCTGCAGAATCCTAATTGCGTCTACCAATTGATGCGCAAGCACTATTCGCGCTACACACCGGAAGTGGTGGAGCGGATCACCGGCATTCCCAAGGAACAATTTCTCAAAGCTGCGGACTTATTTACCTCCGTCCGTAAAGATGGGGACACCAAGAAGGTCTCGACCATAATTTACGCGGTAGGATGGACACAT
>DASXLU010000036.1:0-4994 GCA_036496065.1 Candidatus Acidiferrum sp. | reverse complement strand
GCGGTAGCAATGTCGCCATGCGAGCCCCCCGGAATCACCAAGCTGATGTTGGGATGTCCGGTCAGTTCCACAGTGTCGGCCGGATCCTTCGCTCCCACGTACATCTGCAGTTCCATGTAAATGAGTTCCTTGCCATCGGCCAGACCGCGCGCAATCTGGTGAACGCCAGCCGCTTGCCCGGCTTCCACGGTCAGGAATTCCGTCTGCACACGCTCGGTAGCAACCTTAGGCTCGATGGATTCGGTGATCTGATCCACCGCAAGCCCGAAACTATCCGCAACCATGGCGACGGACTCCGGCAATCCCACGTGCTTGATCACGCCTTCTTTCACCTTCGCTCGAAATTCTTCAACGCTCATCCCTGCGCCGATTTTCTTCTGCAGCGGAAGCCGCCGTTTAGACGCATCCACAACACGTAGCGCCTTGGCATGTTCTATTCGTTGCGACACGCCGGCAAGCGTGATCACCAGCTTATCCATCACAAATCCGGGATTCACCCCCGTGCCCACAAGAGCGACGCCGGATTCCTTCGCGGCGTGATCCAGCTTCGCAGCCAACTCGGGATGCGTGCGATAGGGATACGAAAGCTCTTCGCAGGTCGAGACAACGCACGAGCCCACGTCCACGCAAGCCAGTAGCTGCTCCATGACCTTGGGGAGCGAAGACGAAGTAGTGTGCATCACCACGTCCGCGGACTGTTCAAGCACGCCACGCGCGTCGCCGGAAACTTTGATCCCCCACGGGGCATCGCTCGCGCCGACGACCTCACCCAGATCCTTGCCAATTTTCGCGGGATCATTGTCGATCGCGCCCACAATCTCGATAGCCTGTTTTTCGCGCAACAGCTTCACAATGGATGCGCCGATCGGACCGATTCCATACTGTATGGCTCGTATTCTTTTCTTCACGATATTCTCCACTCCATTTCGCTGGAGCGCACAGCGTGGATTTTCGCACGTAGCGAATATTCCAGCGTACTGGAATTCCAAACAGCAGGCAATCCTTGCATTTGTTGCCGCTGAGAGACTGGCAACGCATAATGGTGCGGGTTGCGAAGCGAACACGCACGGGGAGGTCGGGACATGCGCGCACAGAAACTGACCGAGAACGAAGTGCAACAGCAATTGCAACAAACTAAGGGCTGGACTTTGGCAAACGGCAAATTGCACAAAGCCTACGAGTGCAAGGATTTTGTCGATGCGTTCGGCAAAATCACCCAAGTCGCGCTGGTGGCGGAATCGATGAATCATCATCCAGAGTGGTTCAATGTTTGGAACAAAGTGGTCATCGACTTGAATACTCATAGTGTGCAAGGAATAAGCTCGCTGGATTTTCAGTTGGCGGCAAAAATAAATGAGATCTTCGGCAGCTAGCGTCTTCGATCTGCGCTAATGATTGGCGCTGAAGCATCGCAAAACCCTCTACGCGGTTGGCTACTGGTGGCCGCGCGTTGGATTGCGGCTTTGTTGGTGTTAGGGCTGCTATTCCATTTCCTCCCGTGGCAACAGTTGGTTGACTCCATAAAACAAGTTCGCACCACGCGCTTCTTCGCGATTCTGCTGGGCTACTTGTTGGCGCATTTGGCGGGTATTGCGAAGTGGCGCATGGTTGTAAATGCCGCCGGGGCAAAACTGGATTTTGCAACTTGCGCGCAGTGCTACACCAGCGGGCTCTTCGCCACTCTGTTTCTGCCATCGATCATCGGAGGTGATCTCCTTCGTCTGGCAGTCGGTCTGCGGCGCAGTCCCAACCCTGCCGCTGTGCTGGCGGGAAATGTGGCCGACCGGTTTTTGGACGCGACCGCTCAGGCTGTGCTGGTGCTGGTCGGACTGATGTTGCTGCCAGGGTCGGTGCCACTAGAACTAGAAACGCGAGTTCGCAATGGAGTTTTGGTGCTGGCTGGCATCGGTGTGTTGTTGGTGATCTTCCTGGTGCTCGCGCGCAAGCCGTTGCTGCGAGGGCGTTCGGTACAATTCCGTCGCCGCCTTGCCAAACTGCGGCATGCGCTTCGCTCTGTTTCGCGCCGTCGTTACACCTTGCTATTCGGCTGGCTGCTGGGCGTAGCGATTCAATCGTCGTTTCTATTCCTCACCGCGCTGTTGGCGATTTCCTGCGGACTATTTCTGCCGTTGCGCGTATGGCTCTTCGGCTGGCCGCTGGCGAAGTTGGCGGCGATACTCCCCCTGACGCAGGGAGGCATTGGCGTCCGCGAAGCCGCGTTGGTGGCCCTGCTTGCGCCCTTCGGCGCGGCACCTCACCTGGTTCTTGCGTCCGGACTGATGTGGGAAGGTGTGGTCATCGTTGGAGGTTTAATCGCCGGGCTGGTGGCGTTTATGTTGAGTCGCCAAGGGAATGCCAAAACGGCCCACTAAGCCTTGGCCCTCTTGACATCCGGGTATAGTTAATAAATAATAAACCATCCTGAATTGCCGTCGAGTCCCCGACGGAGTTCGTCGCTATTTCACCGCCAGCAGGCCCTATGTACGCTCGTCGCTCCGGAAAGGTTTTTCGGGACATGTGTGCGACCCATCCTCGAGTATTACTGGCGGAGAGCGGATTCACGGAGACTGGACTCGCACTCCGCTCGCTGTGTGCGGAACGAGGCCATGCACTCGAACTATTCTTCGTTTCCAAGCGAAGTAATCTTACGCTGGCGCTGCGAACCTATTGCCCAGACCTGGCGTTGCTCGATTTAGACCTTTTTCATCCCGACCCACCCGCCGCTGTAAGCGTCCTGCACCAATCCGCACCACACATTCCCCTAATTCTCTTTGCGGACGGCTCCGAACAAGATGTAGCCGCGGAGTGCCTGCAAGCTGGAGCCAAAGACTTCATGCTGGAAGGGCACATGGACGGGCGTACATTGGATCGCGTGCTGCGGTCCGCGTTCTCTGACTGCCCGGTAAGGCTTGTTTCGCAGGCCTGCGTCGATCCGCTCACGGGACTTATGAATCGCGCCGGATTGGTGGTTGAGGCACAGCACTGGAAAGAGGCGCACCCGCTCTCTCCGCGAAGACTCCTCGTCTCCATACGAGTGCAGAACCTGGAAGCGCTCCATCTATATTCGGGCGACGCCAAAGCTGAATTCTGCTTGAGCGAAGTCGCGTTACTGCTGCGCGAAAAGATTCGCGAGACCGACTTGGCTGCGCATGTGGCGCCGGGTCATTTCGTTCTGTTGATTCAAGATGTTGCCGAGCCGAGTTTGCCCGTTGTTCACCGCCGGGTTTCCGATTGCATGTCGGCTTTAAGCGAAAGAGTCTCGCTCGGAATCCAGCCGCTGCTGGTTATTCATACCGAGTTTTTGCCGTCGGGTACTTCTCCGTCATTCACAGAATTGCTCGGACCAGGTCAAGGTAACGGGATCCAAAGCAAGACGCTGGTGGAAAAGCCGCGTCGTACAGGAGCAGCGGTCTAGCAAAACCGAAAAGTTGGCAGTTACCTCTCGCTCCATCGATGTTTTTGCTGTTTCGCAGAAATATGATCGCCCAACTAGAACCGAAAGTTCCAGTTTCCTTTTCTTCTAGCGAGGTCCTTCTGCCGGAACCCGCCGATCCTCTCGCCTTATTGCTTCTTGAACCTTGTTTCGAGGATGCGCAACGAATTCTGCAAGAGTTTCGCGCCGTTCAGATCGAGATCGATCCGCTTATCGTCAGGAGTTTAGACGAATTCCGTTTGGCGCTTCCTCAACGGCAACACGCCGTGGTGCTTTCCGCATTTCAACTTCCCGCAGGAAACGGATTGGACGCGTTGCGTCTTCTGCGCAGCACAGACAAGAGTACCCCATTCATTCTGGTCACCGGAACTATCGGCGACGTCGCCGCGGTGGAATGCTTGCGCCAGGGCGTCAACGACTATGTTTTGAAGGACCATTTGGCGCGCTTGCCCCTTGCGATACGACGCGCCTTGCAGGAGAAGGACCTACGCGAGACGCATGAGCGAACCATAGCAGCGCTGGCGGAGAGCGAGGCGCGTAATCGCTCACTGGTCGAAGAGTCGGTATATGGGATTTTTCGGGTGTCATTGGAAGGCAAGTTCCAATGCGCGAACCCCTCCCTGCTGCAGATGCTGGCCTGCACCTCGATGGAGGAGTTGCAGGAATTGAGCCTGGCGGAAGACGTTTTCCGCTATCCAGAACACTACGTAAAATTTGTGGCAACGTGCCGCGAACAAGGCCTGGTCACCAGCACCGTGTCCGAGTGGCGAAGGAAAGATGGCGGTTTGATTTCCGTGCGCTTACATCTTCGATATCTTTCGTTGCCGGGGCCGGCAGACGCGCTGGAAGGCATCGTGGAAGACGTGACCGAGGTCCGCGCTCTGGAGCGGCAGTTGCAACAAGCACAAAAGTTCGAAACGATCGGGCAGTTGGCCGGCGGAATCGCTCACGATTTTAACAATGTGTTGGGCGCAATTCTGGGCTGGGCCGAACTGGGCTACGAACAATGCCGCACCTACCCTATGATCGCGGAGCGCTTCTCCCGTATTCATACACAAGCCGAGCGCGCCGCAGCATTAACCCGCGAACTCCTGGCCTTCGCACGGCGGCAGGCTATCCAGCCACAATCCATCGACCTGAATGCGGTAGTTGCAAACATCAGCAGCTTTCTCGACAAAGTGATCGGCAACGACATTGAAATCAAATTGTTACCCGGGACCTTGCGCCAGATACGCGCCGATCCAACACAAGTCGAACAAGTTTTTATGAACCTGTGCCTGAATGCGCGTGACGCTATGCCTGAAGGCGGCCGCCTCACCATTGAGACGGAGATGACTTTTCTCGACCAAGCATATTGCCGCCTCCATGCGGGCGTGTCGCCGGGACTGTTCGCCGTTCTTTCCGTCTCCGATACTGGCACGGGAATGAGTGCGGAGACGCGAGAGCGTGTGTTCGAACCCTTTTTCACCACGAAAGAGCGCGGTAAAGGCACCGGCATGGGGCTTGCGACGGTTTATGGCATCGTGAAGCAACATGCCGGGTTCATCCAGGTCTATAGCGA
>DASXLU010000035.1:0-3685 GCA_036496065.1 Candidatus Acidiferrum sp. | reverse complement strand
GAGATCGCGGCCTCGGAAGCGGCCATGCGGCAAGGTCAGCATGCGGAGCGACCGTTCGTGCTGCTGGCTCAGCCCAGTTTGTTTGATCTAACGCGCGCGCCGGAAGGGCAGCACACAGCGTGGGCGTATTGTCATGTACCGAACGGGTCCGACGTCGACATGTTGCCGAGGATCGAGGCGCAGATCGAGCGGTTCGCGCCCGGATTCCGAGAATGCGTGTTGGCGCGGCGCGTTTTTTCTCCGGCGGGTCTGGAGAGAATGGATGCCAATCTTATTGGGGGCGATATTTCCGGCGGGGCCATGGATTGGCGGCAATTTTTCTTTAGACCAACGTGGCGTCACTACGGGACATCGGCAAAGGATATTTTTTTGTGCTCGTCGTCGACGCCGCCCGGCGGCGGAGTACATGGGATGTGTGGTTACCATGCGGCGCGAGCGGCTTTATCGCGGCTGGGGATGTAACGGGATTTCAATTTTTGGCTTTATGCAGGCGTTCGCGAAAATAGGATTTCCAGCTTTCGGGCAACGCTTGCACTTTCAGTGCTCGCTGCATGGATGTGATGTCGGCGTCGCTGAATCTCTTGGTGATGTAAAGGCGGGTGATTTCCGACACGGGAACGGCGTTAGGGTCGCGAGCAGTGATTTTGATTTCGTCGCCGGCGCCGACTTCTCCTTCATGGACAACGGCAAAATAGAAACCGCCGCGGCCACTGGCGAGAAAACGTCTAACCATATCGTCGGACTGAAAGCGAATGCCCAGTTTGTAGCAGGGCAGGCGCGGCTGGGCGACGACGAATTCCGCGGAGCCAATTGAAAATTGATCGCCGAGGTGCACTTCGGTTTCGGGTAGTCCTTGGGTGGTGAAATTTTCTCCAAACATGCCCATCGGAAGATCGCGACCGGGAAGCTCGCGCTTCCAGTAGTCGTAGTGCTCGAGAGCGTAGCAGTAAACGGCTTTATCTTTGCCGCCATGAACGGTTAAATCGGCCTGACGGTCGCCATCGAGATTCAGTTTGCGCAATGCGACGCGACCGGAGACCGGTTGCTTGTAGATGCCAGTGAGAACGCGCGTATCGTGCCAGATAACTTCGCGCGGGAGGCCGACGTTGAGCGAGGCGATATTCATACGTCGGCTTAGACTAACATCGGTCGCGGGTCATGGGGAAAGTTGAAGCAAGCACATGTGAGGCGCGGCCCGCCTCCCTTCCTTCGACAGGGCAAGCAGCCCCTACAGAGCTCGGGCCTTCAGGGGCTAAAGCCCTGTTTTTTGGGGCGGCTGAACGTCGCGGTTAAAACGGCGACCTATAAATACTCAGAGCCTAATGAGCGGCGCTGGCAGAACGGGGGCGGCGCTGTTATCATTCAGTGCAACAACGTATGGCAGACTGGAAGCAGATCACCGCACGCATTCGTAGAGCGCGAACTGGCAAAGATCCCGCCGGACAGCTCTCCAACTTATTTTCGAAAACGCGCGACGCCATGGTGGCGTTTGAACTGGCGCGCTATTTCGAATCCACAAACAATCCCGCCGATGCCGGCAAATGGTATCTGACCGCGGCGGAACGGTTCCGTCGATCGGACTGGAAAACGAAAGCGCAAGAAAGCGCGACGCGGCTCGGCGCGACGGTTGCGGCCGAAGTACCCGCTGCCACTGCGTCGGATTCGAAGAGCGAAACGGACGCGCCGCCGGAATCGGAGATTGCCGCAGCTACTGCAAAAGAGACTTCCGAGGAGCAGGAAACAGAAGTCGCCAGTGCTGAGCCAACGCCTGCCGCCGCAGCCGTAGCGCCCGTGCCGAAGAGCATCGATAAGAAGCATCGCCGTGGACGTCGAGGTGGCAGGGAACATCGGCCAGCGACGAGGCGTGGCAGTGACTCATCGAGCGCGTCGCGGGAATCGCGGCCAGCGGCGTCGCATGCAACGCGATCGACCGAGGAGGAAGCTTCGGCTCCAGCGCGACCTTCGCGTTCGTACGAGCAGCCCCCAGAACCAGTGGCGCCAAGCCTGCGCGGCCGCTCGGGTGATCCGGGACTGGCATCGCGGCTAACGCAAATGGAAATGAATTTTCGACGGCTGCTGACGTGCGACCCGGTAAAGCTCGAAGAGGCTTCCACGGCTCCGGCGGGCCCGGGCGTGTGGGTGCTGACTGATTCCGACCTGAGCACGTATTACTACGTGGAAGCTTGCCAGACGCTGCGGGTGGCCATTCCGAATCTATTGCGCAGCGGCACGGTGCGGAGAGGCGACTCCATCAAGCCGCAACTTGCGGATCATCTGGGGATTCCGGAGACGCGTGTTTCGAAATATCTGTCGGATCATTGCGTGGTGCGATGGCTGCAGATGGACGACGGCGCTTCGCACTTCGCGCACTTTCTGGTCGCGGTGCTGCATCCCACACTAAACGAGTAAGTTTGATCCTTGCGTAGGACCAAAGTTTGGGTACTTGCTTACTATAAGTAACCCCTTCCGAGTCCGCCGTTTGAGCCCGTTCGCTGGCTGGATGGCGCCGTTAAACCCGCCATTTCTACCATTCAGCGCAAGGTTCTAGCTTCTGTCCCGGCACCTGTCAAACTATACGTGTTGAAAGACTTATGTGCCATGCAGAGTGCATGGTAGAGTTTTTAAGAGCCCAGGGGGCAGTAAAAAAGGGGCTCGGGCTAGTAGGGAACGCAAGAGCATCAAATGTGGGGCAGGAACTCCGAAAGAGAGGCTACAGCTGTATGCCTAATTCGATTAGCTCGCAATTCTTCCGGTCATTGGACTGGGTAGTTTGCAAGACCGCAGGAATCACATTCAATACGATTCAGCACTTCAACAAGAAGAACCCGAATCCGTCGGTGACACCGCAATGGTCGGACAAGCCGCTGCTGAAGTCGTGGGAAAAGACCAAGCCTACGCTCGGCTTTCCTCGCCAGACCGATTCACTGTGTCCCGCGTGCGTGAAAGAAGCGCGCGAAGCGATTATCGGGGGCGAAAAAGATTGGCGCGACCTGATGAACGAGAAGGTCGGCGAGATTAAGGCGCAAATCGTCGAGCGCGACGGCCAGGTCTGGATGATCAAGGACTGCCCGCAACACGGCCACTACGAAGACATGATGGCCATCGACGCAGACTTCCTGAAGTGGATTGAGAAGCAGTTCCCCGGCCGCGACATTCCGGCGCACAACGACGAAGGCCTGCACAAGCATGGCTCTTCGAACGTTCGCTACGGACGCGGATCGGTGCTGACGGTCGACCTGACGAATCGCTGCAACATGATGTGCGATCCCTGCTTCATGGACGCAAATCAGGTTGGGTATGTACACGAATTGACCTGGGACGAAGTGAAAGAGGTTTTGGACAACGCGGTGAAGATCAAGCCGCGCCGGCAGATGTCGGTGCAGTTCTCTGGCGGCGAGCCGACCATGAGCCCGTTCTTCTTTGACGCGATCCGCTACGCGCGTCAGGTCGGTTACAACTCGGTTCAGGCCGCGACCAACGGCATTGAGTTTGCCAAGAGCAAGGAATTTGCGCGGAAGGCGTTTGACGCCGGACTGCGTTACGCGTATTTGCAGTTCGACGGCATCGGCAATGATGCCAACAGCCACCGCCAGATCGGCAACCTGTTCGACGTGAAGCTACGTGCGATTGAGAACATGCACGAAGCGGGCATCGAAATCGTGCTGGTGGTGACGATCGTCAACAA
>DASXLU010000034.1:0-5400 GCA_036496065.1 Candidatus Acidiferrum sp. | reverse complement strand
ACTGCATCGATCGTGGATTTGGCTGTGCGCGGCTACATCGTGATTGAAGAAAAAACGACAGACCATCTGCTGGGGCTGACGCACAGCAAGGAATATTTCTTTCATCTGAAAAAAGCACGGGCCGAGTGGACGTCGCTGCAGCCGCATGAACAGGAACTGCTCGACGGCTTCTTCAGTGGCGGAAATGCGGGAGACACGGTTTCGCTCACGGATCTACATAACAGCTTCTATAAAAATATTCCCAATATTCGAAACGATATTTTCGCGTCTCTGGTTGGACACGGCTACTATGCCAAGCGCCCGGACAGTGTGCGCTCGAGTTATATCGGCGCTGGCGTAGTCGCGGCAATTTTGCTGATTTGGGGTGGGACGGCGCTGGCTCGCCACATGGGCATGACGCCCTTGGCGTTCGTGATCGCCGGCGTTCTCTGCGGTGCGATTATCTGCGGATTCGGCTGGTTTATGCCGGCTCGAACGCAGGCGGGAGCGCGCGCCCTGGAAGGAATCCTGGGCTTCGAAGATTTTCTCAGCCATGTGGAAGCGGATCGCTTCAATCGCATGATGAAGACGCCGGAAATGTTCGAAAAGTTTCTGCCGTTCGCGATGGCCCTGGGCGTGGAAAAGAACTGGAGCAAAGCGTTTCAAGGAATTTATACGCAGCCGCCTCAGTGGTATCAAGGCGGCGGTTACGGACCAACCTTCGTTCCCTACATGTTTGCCAATGATCTCAACGCCATGTCATTGCAGGCAGGGAGCGTGATGGCTTCGGCGCCACGCAGCGCGGAAGGATCGGGCTTCTCTGGTGGCGGAGGTTTTTCCGGTGGCGGATTCGGCGGGGGCGGCGGCGACGCTTTCTAACGGATTCCACGGCAGGTTCTGCTGTATTCTCTGCAATTTATTTCACCTTCCAGTGTCGCATTTCATCAGACATGTCGTGATGCGATATAATCGCAGCGCGTCCCTTGCGGGATTGTGTTTTCGAAACCTAATAAGCAGTAACCGAGCATATGAGTTTTTTGACGCGAAACATGGTGATCCGCGAGCCGTTGCTTATTTCCCTGCTGGCGCTCACGGCTGTGGTGTTCTTTGGGTTCACGCGGGGTTATAGCCATGCGTACGATACTCGCCGCTATCAATTGGGGCGGCAGTGGCTCGAGCGCGCGCAAACGGATCTGAATGCCAATCGACCAACAGGCGCAATCGAGGAATTTCGAACCGCCCTCGTATATACGCCGCAGAACTGGGAATGCCGCATGGGTCTGGCGGAAGCGCTGTTGCGCGCAGGTCAGTACCGCGGGGCGCAACAATATTTCAGCAGCCTGTGGCAAACGCAGCCACAAAATGGAACGGTCAACCTGGAACTGGCGCGACTCGCTGCGCGCGAAAACAATTCGCAGCAAGCAGAACGTTATTACAGCGGAGCGATTTTTGGCGATTGGACCGACAGTCCTGAGGAAAGCCGGCGTGAAGCCGCATTCGAACTAGTCGATTTCTACCTGCAGCGCCTCGACTTACGCCAAGCCGAGTCACAACTGATTACTGTGTCGGGAAATTTGCCGGATGATCCAGCTTTGCAAATCCGCGTGGCCGACCTGTTCATGCGCGTAAAGGACTATCAACGAGCGCTGGATTTCTATAAGCGGGCGGCCCGCCAACAGCCTGACAATTTCGCTGCTTTGCTGGGCGCAGGAAAGGCGGCGCTGCAACTTGGCGATTACCGCATGGCGGAGAGTTATTTCGCGCGCGGGCTGCACGAAGACAACTCCAGCGAGGAAGCGCGCCACCAGCGAGAACTGGCGCAATCGATCCTTCAGTTGGATCCGCTGGAGCACGGCATAAACTCAACGGAGAAGGCACGGCGTTCTTTACGGAGTTTTCAGATTGTCGGCGAACGCCTGAATTCCTGCGGCCAGAAACTTAATTCTTCTTCGGGCCCAACCGCCTCTCCGCTCGCCGCATCGCTGGACAAATGGAATCAGTGGAAACCCAATGCCAATCTGGCGGCGCTGGTACGCAACCCGGACCAGGCCGATAATCTGTTCGATTTTTCGCTTCAGGCGGAACAGTCTATACAAAGCATTTGCGGGCAATCGTCGCGGGAAGATGATGCGCTCCTTGCGCTGGTCAGAAAGCGGTCTGCGGAATAAATATGAGCACCGCGCAAAACGTTTCGCCTGTTGTATCCGTCCCCGAGGAGCGAACCTCGGCGGTCGCGGCCCTGTCGCGGCGCATTTCTGCAAAGTTCCAATACAATGAAGATCGCTTTTTCCTGATCTTGGCTGTATTCATCGGGATTTTTGCCGGGCTCGCGGTCGTATGCTTCCGCATCACCATGGAATGGACCAGGCTTTTTCTACTGGGTTCCACTCTTACACCATCGACCTTGCGCGCATTTCTCGCGCCTTCGCTTACCGGCTTAGTAATCTCACTACTGATTTTTACGATTTTCAAAGAGGCGCGCGGTAGTGGCCTGAATCAAACCAAAGCTGCGTTATACATTTCCGACGGCCGCATTTCCTTCCGAACGGTGATCGGCAAGTTTGTTACGGCGACGCTGGCCATCGGTTCCGGGCACTCGTTGGGCCCTGAAGATCCATCACTGCAGATCGGCGCAGGTTTGGCATCCGGACTCGGCCGGCGCCTTAGCCTCTCGCGCAAGAAACTGCGACTGCTGGCCCCTGTTGGTGCCGCGGCGGGCCTCGCGGCAGCGTTCAACGCCCCGATTTCCGCCGTACTTTTTGTCATCGAGGAAATCATCGGGCACTGGAGCGCGGGGATTCTGGGTGCCGTCGTGCTTTCTGCTGTGGCCAGCGTAGTAACTATGCGCTGGTTTCTTGGCGCTGAACCTTTTTTTCGAATTCCAGCCGTCAGCGGAATTCGTTGGGAAGAGCTTGCGGCTTACGCGGTGCTGGGAATTCTGGGTGGTCTCGCATCCGTTATTTTCGCGAAAGCGATTGGCTGGCTTCGGCCGCGCTTGAAAAACACTTCCGTCCGGCTGCAGTTCTTTTATCCGGCGATTGCCGGCTTGCTTATCGGATTCATTGCGTTTGCCGGATTTCCGCAAGTTATGGGGGCGGGTTACGACTACATGGATCAAGCCATGCACGGCCAGTTTACGTGGCAGATCCTGGGACTATTGGTGCTGCTGAAAATTCTAGCCACCACGCTTTCTTTTTCGAGTGGCACTCCTGGTGGAATGTTCGCACCAACGTTATTTGTCGGGGCGATGCTTGGCGGGGCGGTCGGCTCCGTAGAACACCTGCTTTTCCCGCAACTGACCGGCTCCATCGCAACGTATTCACTCGTCGGCATGGGCGTGCTTTTTGCGGGCTTTCTGCGCGCGCCGATGACTTCGGTGTTCATGGCGCTCGAGGTGAGCGGCGACTACTCCATCATTCTGCCAGTGCTGGTGGCGAATACGTTCTCGTACCTGATTTCGCTCCAACTGCAGCGCACGCCTATCCTCGAGCTTATTACGCGACAGGACGGACTCTTTCTGCCGGCGCTTGAAGAAGAACGCGAGCAAGAAGTTCTTTCCGTTGAGGATGCAATGCGGCCACCGGCAGCCGTCATCTTGGACGGCGAGATGGAAGTCGCTGAGGCGTGGGAAAAGGCGAAGGGGTCAGCGGACGCGTATTTTCTGGTTCACAGCGAGCACAAGATGTGGTTCGTGGTTGCCGGCGAAGATCTTCACCGTTGGGCCGAAGGCCACATCCATCATCTGCTCAACGATGCGGTGGGCAATACTCCGCTGCCGCATCTCTATCCCGATCAGGATCTGGAAGAGGCGTTACGATTCGCTTCCAAGTGGCCGCTAATACCCGTGTTGAGCCGTGCCGATATTTCACGGCTTCTCGGTGTAATCGCGCTGGCCGATATTCTTGAAGCTTTCAAGAATTCTGCTACGAATTTGTCTCCAGAAAACTAAGTTTGTAGCTGCTCGATGCGAGGCTGAACGTTGCCCTACTGGGAGGAATTGAATTTCAGTTGCGTCTCGTAGCGCGTTTCTTCTTGTGCAGCTGCTTTTTCGGAGGCGGGTGTCCGTTTTTCGAAGGCTTTCCGTTGCGCGACTCGAGCAGATTGCTGATGGCGCCCACCAGGGCTCGTCCGTTGGATCGCAGTTCGACAATCCGCTGCTCCACGACTTGTTCGAGGAGTTTTTCTCCACGCGGTTGCAATGAAACCAGAACCTGCCGACGGTCTTCCCTGGCACGCGTACGTTTCACATAGGTGCGCGCCTCCATCCGGTCGACAAGTTCCACCGTACTGTGATGCCGCAGCGACAGGCGCTCCGCGAGGGTACGAATAGTGGCTTCCTGGCCCGCCGGGAGACCTTTTATTGCTAGCAACAGCAAGTATTGTTGCGGCTCCAAGCCAGCCTTGCGGATGGTTTCGTCGCCTTCCTGTACGAAACGGCGGATGCGGTAGCGGAGTTCCGCCAGTCCGCGGTATTCTTCAGCTGTAATATTCTCGCGCATACGATAACTCTATCGTACCACGATACATATGCAATAATCTCGCGGGCGTTCGGGGTTGTACTGCGGGTCAACGTAAGTGCTTGCGAAACGCCTTCTGCGTTTTGTAGTGCTCGTAAGCGTTCTTTTCGTAGAAGCCGTGCGCTCGCTCGCGGATGACATTCGAGCGCACCGACATGCTCTTCGCTCCAGATTTCCGTGCCCAGCGCTCCGCAGCTTCGAGCAACAGCCGGCCGGCACCTTGGCTGCGCACATTTTCATCCACGACCAAGCCATGAATCTCCGCGCGCGGAGCAACTTCCAGCAGAGGAGTGGTGCTGACGTGGATCCAGCCTATCACTCTGCCGCTTTCATGCTGTACGGCTACGAAACAGGCGCCTTTTTTCCCGCGCAGCACCAGGCTCAAGCGTTTAGCCATTTCCTTTTTTGTGGCGGGATAGCCAAGTTGGTCCGAAAGTTCTGCTAAACGTGCGGCGTCACCTTGCTGTGCTTTGCGGATGCGCAAGTTTTTCTGATCGAGGTGAGCCGCCACTTATGGTTCCTTTCGTCGCAATCGTGCTTGCACAGCTTCGCTCTGCAATTCTCGCAGAGCATCGGCTGCAATCCATCGCGTTACCGCCAGATCGCTGTTCCGCAACCGCTCTGCCGTCTGGATAGCGGCACGATTCAACACTCGATTACGCTTGCCAATATTGCGCAACGCCCAATTCACAGCTTAGCGAACAAAATTGCGCTCGTCTCTGGCTTCGCGGTCAATCAGCTTTAGATATTTGTTGAATTCGCCGTCCGGCGCGGTTTTATCGCGATAGGCAAGATACGCGGCCAACGCAAACCCGGCGCGTTTCTGGAATTCGTTCTTACGGGAGCTCCATAGACGCGCTTTTGACCAGGCAGGCTTGGCGAAAACGAAGAGATGGCAGCACGT
>DASXLU010000033.1:0-3111 GCA_036496065.1 Candidatus Acidiferrum sp. | reverse complement strand
GGTCGAAGGATCTCTTCGAATGAAAACTATTCTTGTGGTCGACGACGAACCCGCTGCTCGCTATGCCTTGCGGCGCGCTCTTGAGAGCCGTTACCGGATAGTCGAAGCAGATTCGGCGGCGGCGGCGCGGTCGGCGTTGGCGACGGAAAGCCCGGATTTGTTGATCCTTGACGTCGTCTTGCCGGGGGAAGACGGGATCATTTTCCTGAAATGGCTGCGCGGCGAAGGCCACAATCAACCCGTGCTGATGGTTTCGGCCCTCGATACGGCGAAGTCTGCTGTGGATGCTTTGCAATTGGGTGCCGCGGATTACTTGGTGAAGGGATTCGAACTCGAGGAACTGCGCCAGCGGGTGGCGAATCTGCTGAAGCTGACTGGGCTCGAGCGCGAAAACGAAACGCTGCGCCGTCAATTGGCCACAGAAGGGCAATTCGGGCAAATGATCGGACGCTCGGCGGCCATGCGGCGGGCGTTCGAAATGGCTGACCGAGTTGCGCCCACAGATTCCACCGTGTTGATTCTGGGAGAAAGCGGAACGGGCAAGGACTTACTGGCCCAGGAAATTCACGCGCGTTCGAATCGCAACGGAAAAGCCTATGTGGCGGTGAATTGCGCCGCTTTGCCGGAAACCCTCATTGAGTCCGAGCTGTTCGGCTACGAGCGGGGAGCCTTCACTGGTGCTGCACAGCAGAAAAAGGGCCGGTTCGAACAGGCCAGCGGCGGAACGCTGTTTCTGGACGAAATCGGCGACATGAATCCCGTAACCCAATCCAAAGTGCTGCGCGCACTGGAGAATCGCACCGTCGAACGTTTGGGTGGAACGCAGTCGGTCCCGGTAGACGTGCGCGTAATCAGCGCGACCCATCGCAACTTGCTGCTGGCTATCCGTGATGGTAAATTTCGCGAAGACCTGTTCTACCGTTTACGCGTAATCACCATCGATTTGCCGCCATTGCGGACTCACAAAGAAGATATTCCGCTGCTTGCCGACGCGTTCCTGCAGCTACACGGCTCGCGCTTGGGCCGCAAAGGCCGGCTAACCAAAGAAGCGCACGATGCCCTGTTGCGATATGACTGGCCCGGGAATATTCGAGAATTGAAAAATGTCTTGGAACGCAGCATGGTGTTGAGCCGCGGCGAAGAAATTGGCTCCGCGGATCTGCCCGAAGAAGTGCTGAAGGGCTCGCCAATTCTGCCGAAGAGCGGCGGAAACGCTGACGACCATGGCATGCACGAAGCGGATTTCCGCGAGGCCAAGCGAAAATTTGAAATTGCCTATTTGCTCCGACAGCTGGGAGCGCATCGATGGAACATTTCGCGTACAGCAGCTACGATTGGTTTGCATAGGCAGAGCTTGCAAGAAAAGCTTCGAGAGCTGGGCATCCGCCGGCCCGGCCTCGATATCGCGGAGGGCGATGAATGAAGCTGTACGGTTACGTGCAGGCGGGCGGTGGAAGCACCCGGTTCGGAAGAGACAAGGCGCTAGCCGAATTCGCCGGGACGACTATGCTGTCGCGGACAACGAAAATTGTTGCATCAGTGTGTGACGACGTGAAAGTGGTAGCGTCGACGACCCGTTACTCGGAATCACCGGTGGCCCTGATTGAGGATCGATGGCCTGGCCAGGGTCCGCTAGGCGGCATCCTGACGGCGTTGCTCGAAACTCGAAATGTTAGCGCCGAGCCCTTGTGGAGCCTGATCGTCAGTTGCGATATGCCATTCTTGAGTGCGGCTTGGCTGGAAATAATGAAGGAGAAAGCCTTTCAGAGTTCGGCGCTAGTCGTGGTTCCCGAATCCGACAACGGCCTGGAACCTCTGTGCGCATGCTGGCGAAGCGATGCGGCACCGACGATCCAGGAAGCGTTCGATTCGGGCGTCAGAAAAGTAACCGAAGCTATGAAACGTCTGCCTATGGAAGTGCTTGACGAGCCGGTCTGGAAACGATTTGATAGCGGCAAGCGCCTTTTCTGGAATATGAATACACCACAGGATTACGAAGAAGCTCGCCGGCTTCTCGAAGAGCACTCTTTATGAGCGAAATCCCTCCACGAACTGGGTTGCTGGCAACACCGTCCAACGGAAACCCTGCGGAAAATTACTTTGAGTTCCGTGATGTGTGCAAGTCCTTCGACGACCGCCTGGTGTTGAACGACGTCAGTTTCACCGTGAAGCGCGGAGAAACTTGCGTAATCATGGGGCGCAGCGGTGTCGGCAAGTCCGTTTCCCTGAAGCACATTCTCGGGTTTCTCAAGGCGGATTCAGGAAGAATCTTCATCGATGGCCAGGATGTGACCGATTTTACCGAGGCAGAGTTTGGCCCCATCCGCAAGAAAGTAACCATGGTTTTTCAATCCGGCGCATTGTTCGATTCACTTACCATTGCGGAAAATATTGCGTTTCCTATGGAAGACATACCTGGGCTTACCTCCGACGACATCGACGCGTACGTGGCAAAGTTCGCCAAGATGCTGGAAGTGGAAGAAGTGTTAGACAAGCTCCCCAGTGAGCTTTCTACCGGCATGAAGCGGGCAGTAGCCATTGCGCGCGCACTGGCCCAAAACCCCGAAGCGCTTCTCTACGATGAGCCCACAACCATGGTTGATCCGATTATGGCTGGCCATATGGGCGACTTAATCCTGCGATTGAAGGAAACATTTCACAAGACATCAGTTGTCGTCACTCACGACACGCATCTCGCCAAACGTCTTGCCGACACTGTTGTGTTTTTGCAGGAAGGCAAGGCGGAAGTGTTCCCGTCGTGGACTGCGTTCGAAACCTCGAAAGATCCGTTCATTCGCAATTTCTGCATGCAGGATGAGCTGATCCCGGAACTGGACGTGACTCTGTGACGATTGCCGCCCCGCCCGCAGCCGTTGCCAATCCCAAAGCGCAATTACGCAAAACGATGGGCTTTTGGGATGTCCTGCTGTTCAACATCGCCACCGTGCTGGGCCCGCGCTGGATCGCCGCTGCGGGGCACAACGGAACATCCTCGATCAGCTTGTGGGTACTTGCCGCTGTGTTCTTCTTTGTTCCCGGCGCCCTGGTCATCAACGAGCTTTCCTCCCGCTTTCCCGAAGAAGGCGGCTTGTACGTCTGGGCCAAGGAAGC
>DASXLU010000032.1:0-7008 GCA_036496065.1 Candidatus Acidiferrum sp. | reverse complement strand
AGATATACGTCGGCCACCCGATCGGCACGCTTTCCAGGGCGGGAATCGGAGCGATTACACAGGCACACAACAGAAAAATGCTGTTCCGGGAAACGCAGCAGATCGGCGCGGTAGCCTCCCCAAGCTCCGCCGTGGCGAACGGTGCGCAGTCCGCGATAGTTTCCAATGAAAAGGCCCTTGGCATAGTCGAGCATTTTGCCGGAATTCAGTTGGCCTCGTTGCTGGATTTCATCCAGAAATGGTTTGCCGCCCACCTGCGCTGAGTAGAAATTTTCGTCCCACTTCAACATATCGCCCACGGTGGTATGGACGGCGCCGTCGCCCGTTTGTTCGAAATAAGAAACGTTGAACGTGAACCCCTGGCCTTTTTCGATGGGGTCGTAAGCCATGGCGCGATTGGGGATGAGCATCGTATGCGAATCGCGATATTGCGTATGCGTCATTCCAAGCGGGCTAAAAATATTTTCGGCGGCGTAATCGCGAAGCGACTTCCCGGAGACGCGCTTCACGATTACCGACAGCAGGAAAAATCCTGTGTTGCTGTACAGCCAGTCGGAGCCCGGATCGAAATTAAGCGATTTCTGGTGACTCACCAGCGCCAGGGCTTCGTCGTCCGTGGTCACACTGTCGGTATTTATGCCCGCAAGTTCGAAAAGCACGAGGTAATCGCGCAAGCCGCTGGTGTGGTTCAAAAGATTCAGGATGGTGATTTTCTTGCCGTAGTCGGGTAGCTCTGGAATGTATTTCCGCACATCGTCGTTAACGGATAGTTTCCCCTGCTTTTGGAGAAGCAGGATGCTCGCGGCAGAAAATTGCTTCGATGTGGAACCGATATCAAAAACCGAATCAGGTGTGAGCGGCACATTCTCTTCGATATTGGCCAAGCCATATCCCTTGGCGTAAACAAGCTTCCCGTCGCGAGCCACAGCCAATGCGCAGCCGGGCGATCCTGGTTTGGTGAGATCGGCGAAGACCTTGTCGACCTCTACAGACGAATTTGATTGTTGGTGAGAGAAGGATGAGCAGCAGGAGAGACACAGTAGAAAGAAAAAAACGGAACTTCGTTTTGCGAATCGGACTAGTTGCATGATTTACCCTGAAATGCTGCCCGAGTTTATACAGATTTGCTCTGCTGCTCAACTTTTCTGGAAAGGCTTGTTCCACAAGTGCCAAACACTGCGCATCTCTGATACATTCAAAAAATGCTGACTGCCATTACACGAGCGGTGAGTCCCGGGCTTGCCGACTGCGAATTGAGTTTCATTCCACGGCAACCCATCGATATGGAGAAGGCGCGCGCTCAGCACCACGCATACGAAGAGGCGCTCGCGAAGTTGGGGGCGCACGTGGTGTCGCTGCCGGCGGAACCGGAGCTGCCGGATTCCATGTTCGTGGAGGATCCTGCAATCGTTCTGGACGACGTAGCCATCATTTGTTCGCTGGGGACCGAAACCAGGCGCAAGGAAGCGCCTTCGCTTGCGACTGCAGTCGAGAAATATCGCAAATTGGCTTATGTGAAGCTGCCCGGATTGCTGGAGGGCGGCGACGTCTTACGTGTGGGAAGAAAATTATTTTCTGGCGTGACGCGGCGATCCAACCCGGAAGGTATACGCCAGCTGGCCGTGATTGCCGAGCATTATGGCTACGATTTGACGGCTATTCCGGTCGCGGGATGCTTGCATCTGAAATCGGCTGTGACGTATCTCGGCAAAAATACTCTACTCGGGAATCGGGCGTGGTTTGACTGGAAGCGGTTGGAGGGATTTGAGTGGATTGACGTCGACTCTAGCGAGCCACATGCGGGCAACGCTCTAGCGATCGGCGATACAGTCATCTTTCCCGCGTCATTCCCGCGCACAAAGGAGAGAATTGAAGCGAAAGGCTTTAAGGTTTTGTCTTTGGATATCGCGGAGCTGCAAAAAGCCGAGTCCGGTCTGACCTGCTCCAGTTTGCTGTTTGAAGCCTGAACCATTTGCGATGCTTAAGCTGCGATAAATAGAGCACTTAGCTGGAACGTCAGACGACTCTGGAATTCCACTAGAGTGAGTCGGCCTAAGCCGCCAGTTTCCCATCCAGCACAGTCTGCAGCTGTTTCCGTTTTTTCACTTTGTTTTGCACATCTTTGTTGTTATCGTTTGTGTATATGTTGGCTACCGCGACGAAGCGAATGCTTTCTATCTCGATGGGGTCGAAGTCTGCCACCACGACGACTACGACTATTAAGTCGACTACCATCGCTTCGGGCGCCGGGAGAAACAGCTAGCCAGCTAGAAAAAGTTTCCAACCCACCGCCAGAAGCGAACCTGGCGGTGGGTTTCTTAATTTAGACCCCCGCCAGAGACGCTCCAGCGGAATCTCAAGGAGCGGCCATCATGAGCCCGGAACAACAGGAAGTGAATGTCGATGCGGAGGGTGACTTATCACCGCACCCGCTGACGCAGCGAAGCAGTGCGTTTAGCTTTTCTCCGAATGATCGGAAGCGCGGCGGAACTCGAGCATTTAAGTTTGGCGGGAGTTCACTGTTAGGTGCGGAGAGGATGTTGCGAGCGGCCAGGATTGTGCGCGAGGCAGCAATGCATCACTCCGTCACGGTGATTGTCTCGGCTATGAAGGGTGTAACGGATCGCCTGTTGCGGGTGGCTCACTTGGTAAAGGCTGAAGAATGGCAGACGGCAGCACGAGAGGCCGATCACATCGTGCAACTTCACCTGGATACACTCGCCGATCTGCAGCTTGCGGAAGAAGACGCCGACCGTATCGAATATGAGCTGACGCTATTGGGCCGCGATTTGCTGCATGAAACAGAGCCACACCACGCGTCGAATATCGATCGGGCTGCTGTAGACCGGCTCGCTTCGTTCGGAGAACGCCTTAGCGCGCGGTTGTTTGCGGCTGTGCTCGAGAAGGTCGAATTGGCGGCCGTTCCTGTCTCGTCGTCGGACTTTGTGTTAACGTGCGACGATTTTCAGAACGCCAAGCCGAACCTGGAGCAAACCAGGCAGCGCGGGCAGGAAGTACTACTGCCGTTGCTGGACGCCGGAATTATTCCCGTCGTCACCGGCTTTATCGGCGCAACCTGCGATGGCCGCATTACGACACTCGGACGTAACAGCTCCGACTATTCCGGCGCGATCATCGCGAACGTTGTGGATGCGGAAGAACTGGTCATCTGGACGGATGTCGATGGAATCTACACGGCGAATCCTAAGGAATCGGCCGAGGCGAAATTACTTCACGTGATGAGCTACGACGATGCGCATGCCTTGGCTTTGAGCGGCGCGAAAGTTCTGCACCCTCAAGTACTACCTTTGGCGGCGCAAACGGAAATGACGGTTTGGGTGCGCAACACCTTCAAGCCGGAAAATCAGGGAACACGCATCGGGCCGAACGATAAAGGAGGTGTAGCGTGACCGCTCGACACAGTGGGAAGAAATGGCGCGCGGGAGTTTTGGGAGCGACGGGAATGGTGGGCCAGCGCATTGTCAAACTGCTTGCGGACCATCCGTGGTTCGACCTCACCGCGGTCGCTGCATCGGAACGTTCGATGGGCAAGAAATATATTGAAGCGACGCGCTGGCATCTGGAAGGACCGGTGCCCGACGAAGCCGCCGACCTTGTTGTGAAGGATCTCGAGCCCACGCTGGACTGCGACTTTGTTTTTTCCGCACTCGATTCGTCGGTGGCAGGCGAGGCCGAAGAGCAATTCGCCAAGGCGGGCTATCCCGTTGTCAGCAATTCCAAGAATCACCGCATGGATGTTGATGTGCCGCTGCTGATTCCGGAAGTGAACGCCGCGCATCTCGGCGCCATTCCGGTACAGCAGAAAAATCGCGGCTACGATACGGGCTTCATCGTGACCAATCCGAATTGTTCAACGGCCGGACTGGTTCTGGTGCTGAAGCCGCTAGCGGATGCGTTTGGTCTGGAAAAGATTTTTGTGGTGACCATGCAAGCCGTGTCGGGTGCAGGCTACCCCGGAGTTCCATCGCTCGATATTCTCGGAAACGTGGTTCCGTTCATCAGCGGCGAGGAAGAAAAGATGGAGGCGGAGCCGCAAAAACTGCTCGGTAAGTGGGATGGTTCGCGATTCATCGGGGCAGGCCTTGGTATTAGCGCTCATTGCAATCGCGTGCCGGTGGTCGACGGCCATCTGGAATGTGCTTCGTTGCGATTGAAGAAAACGGCCACGCTGGAAGAAGTGGCGGATGCACTGCGAAATTTCGAAGTGTCTCCGGAACTCGCGTCGCTGCCAACAGCCGTAAAAAATCCCGTGGTCGTCCTGAACCAGGACGACCGCCCGCAGCCTCGCAAAGACGTCAACGAAGGGCACGGCATGGCTGCGGTTGTGGGACGCGTTCGCGAATGCCCGCTTCTCGACGTGAAGTTGACATTGCTGTCGCACAATTTGTTGCGTGGCGCGGCGGGAGCGGCGTTGCTTAATGCCGAATTGTTGGCCGCGCAAGGCTATCTGAAATCGCGCAAAGACACGCACGCGCAACTCGAACAGCCGGTCTCACGCTAGCGCAGCGCGCTAGGGCACGAAATAGTAGCGGACTAGATGGAAGAAAATTGGTGCGCCGAAACACAGCGAGTCGATGCGGTCGAGGATGCCGCCGTGTCCTTCGATGACCACGCCGAAATCCTTGATGCCGATGTCGCGCTTGATTGCGCTCATCACCAGACCGCCGGCAAAACCTAAAATACAAATCGTGAACGACAGGCCCGCGGATTGCAGCGGCGTGAATGGCGTGACCCACCATAGAGCCGTTCCCAGAGCGGTCGCCGTCGCCACGCCCCCCACAAATCCTTCCCATGTTTTGTTGGGGCTCACGCGCCAGGCGATTTTGTGTTTGCCGATCAGTTTGCCCCACACATACTGCAGCACATCGCTCATCTGGTCGACGATGACCAGATACAGCAGCAGCCGCGCATCATGAGCCTCGAATCCGGGAATTTTCAGGATGAGCAGCGCCGGGGCGTGGCTCAGGCAATAGGCGCACACCATCAGGCCGAACTGAATCTTCGCCGCGCGTTCCAGAAAATGCGCAGTGTCTCCCGCAATGGCGATGCTTGACGGAATAAAAATGTAGGCTAGCACCGGAATCATGATGGCAAACAGGCCGTACCACTGGATGCCGATCAGGTAATACTGCAACGGCATAATGACAAAGAAACTCCAGAATAATGTGCGGTGATCGCCGCGCCGTGTGGGCACCAGCGTCATGTATTCGCGCATCGCCAAAAACGAGATTAAACCGAACAAGACGAGCGAACCAATTGGGCCTAGTAGCAGCGATAACACGAAGATCGCCGACATTTTCCACCATGCTTTAATGCGCGCATTCAGATTGTCGATGGTGGTGCGACTGGCATCCGCGGCCTGGCGACTTTTCAGTATGTAGCCAATCACGCTTGAGAGGACAAGCAGACAGAGCACGCCGCCAAACAGCGCAACGAGTTTCGGATCGCGCAACGCTTCTGGCATCAGGCGGGTCCAATCCGGCGCAGGCTGCTGACCGCTTCGTGAGCCCGCTCCAGGAATACGTCCTTGTGCTCCTCGGGTTCCAGTTGCATCGGCTTGCCAAACGTCAGCAGGCTGAGCATGGGCACCGGCACAAACTCGCCTTTCGGCAGAATACGATTGAGATTTTCCAGGTACGCGGGTACGAGTTGCACATCGGGCCGCCGTAGCGCCAGATGATATAGGCCAGAACGAAAAGGCCCCACCTGCTCGCCGGTGCCGCGCGTGCCTTCGGGAAAAAAGATCATGGAGTTGGTCGTGCCCAACGCATTGATCATGTCGTCGATCAAGGTGCGGCCGAGATGGTGGACTTCTTCTGGATTGTGCGCTTTGCTCGCGGCGCCGCGTTCAATCAGCACAGCCTTGAAAACTTTTTCCGCCAGATAACGGCGGAGCGGCGACCCTTCCCAATAATCCTTGGCTGCAATCGGGCGAGTTTTCGCGCGAATCGCAGAAGGCAGAGCGGACCACAGCACCACAAAATCCAAGTGACTGCTGTGATTCGCAAAGTAAATGCGTTGCCGCTCGCTGGGCTCGCAACCGGCCCATTGCACCTGTACCCCGGTGATTCCACGAGCTACTGCGGCCAATAGGCTTGCGATGGGATGGATGGCGCTATTCATGGTGTGGCGCGGCTTCTCAGTTCGCGCAGAGCGGCACGCGAGCGATTCAGGATCGTCAACAGCAAGAGAATCAGAATCACCCATAGCACTGGCCGTACTATCGGCAAAATTGGAGCTCCGAGCGCCAAAAGCAATCCCAACGCGCCAAAAATAAGTGCACGGTCGCTTTTACCCATGGGCCCGTCGTAGCGACGCGAAGCGCCAATCTGGACACCTACTACGCCAGTCATTTCGGTCAAAATTGCACAAATAACGATGAGCACAATCAACTCTGGATCAAACGGTGGAATCATCGCGAGGGGCAGATACAGCGCGGGGTCAGAGAAGACGTCTCCCAGTTCGTTCAAGATCGCGCCGAGTGATGTTTTCTGATTATGTTCGCGAGCCAGCATTCCATCGATCGCATTCAACGCCATGCGCACAAACAAAACCAGCGGCAAGAGCCACAAGATGCGCACATCGCGAAAATATAGTATTCCCGCGCCTGTCACGACCGACAACACCAAGGCGGCCACTGTAACCATGTTGGCGCTGACGCCTGCGGACGCCAATCCATTCGTGATGGGCCGCAACAAGGCCTGAAATTTCGGTTTTAAGTCGTAGATGCTGGGCATGAGCTCTGCCCTTCATCTTATCCGCGTACGGTCAGGAGACAATCGCTATTTGGACTCCGTTGCCACTGGTGTAATGCTGCAGCAGAGCAGACATTCGTTCGCAAGAACTCTGCAAGACATCGCCGCCACCGAACGAAACCACGATCGCTAAAATATTTTGCGTGGCGTTGGTGACCATGGTTTTTTCTGAATCACTGGTGGGACTGCCATGCGGCCCCTCTTCATCGCAGAAAACCGGCAGGTCTTCAAG
>DASXLU010000031.1:0-14891 GCA_036496065.1 Candidatus Acidiferrum sp. | reverse complement strand
GCGGAGGCACGCAACGGAGTGGTGGCGCCTTCGAGCGGAAACCATGCGGCTGCGGTGGCCTGCGCGGCGGGTTGGCGAGGAATACCGGCGTGGATCGTGATGCCGCGAAATGCTCCGGCAGTGAAATGCCGCGCTGTGGAGGCGTACGGCGGAAAGATCACGTTTTGCGAGCCGAAAGTGTCGGCACGAGCCGAGACTGCAGCACGAGTGCAGGCGGAAACCGGTGCGGCGCTGATTCACCCGTATGACGATGACCGGATTATCGCGGGACAAGCTACGGCAGCGAAGGAATTGCTGGAGGACGTGCCGGACCTGGATGCGGTGCTGACTCCGGTGAGCGGCGGCGGGCTGCTGAGTGGGACGAGTATTGCAGCGAAAACGATGCGGCCGGGCGTGCGCGTGTTTGGCTGCGAGCCGGAACGGGCGGACGATGCGTATCGTTCGCTGAAGACCAAAGCGCTGCAGAGCCTGGAGTCCAGCGACACGATTGCGGATGGGTTGCGCGCTTCCCTGTCGGCGCGAACGTTCGCGATTCTGCAGAAAAATGTGGATGGGATACTGCTGGTGAGCGAAGAAGAAATTGCGGCGACGATGCATCTGGTGTGGGAGCGCATGAAGATCGTGGTGGAGCCTTCGAGTGCGGTGGCGTTGGCTCCGCTGCTGCGGAAAGAGGGCGCGTCGGTGCTGGGGTTGGCGAGTGGCGCGGATGGCAAGAGAGCGAAGATAGGCGTGATTTTTTCTGGCGGAAATGTCGAGCTGAAGGATTGCTGAGCTTTACGTTGCGGCCGCCTCAGAAGGCGGCCCATACAAAGGCGTCTGAACGGCGAAGCTTTTTGTTGGTAGCAATTCGCGGAGAGTCCCGTTGGCGCAAATCCTTCCTGCCGCAATAAAAAATAGCGCGAGCCGAATCCTGTTGGTGGCCGACATGGCGGGGACGCTATTATTTGGGCTGGAAGGAGCCCTGGCAGGAATTCAGGGAAATCTGGACCTGATCGGCGTGATGGTGCTGGCGTTCGCGACGGCGCTCGGCGGCGGAATCATTCGCGATTTGCTGATCGGAGCGATTCCACCGGCGTCGCTGCGAGACTGGCGCTATGCGGCGCTGGCGTTTGGCGGCGGAGTGGTGGCGTTTTTTCTGCACAACGTGGTGCAAGCGGTTCCCGGCAATTTGCTGATGATATTGGACGCGGGAGGTCTGGCGTTATTTGCGATTGCGGGAACGGAGAAGGCGCTGGAATACAAGATGGATGGGTTCATAGCGATATTGATGGGAACGATTACCGGCGTGGGCGGCGGCGCGGTGCGAGATGTGTTGCTGGCACAAGTGCCGAAGGTGTTGCGCGCGGAAGTGTATGCAACGGCGGCACTGTTGGGGTCAGTGTGCATGGTGGGTTGCATGAAATTGAAGATGTCGCCAGCGTGGTCGGCAATTGTGGGTGGAACGGTTTGTTTTTTGCTGCGGGTGCTGAGCGTGTGGAGGCACTGGAACTTGCCTACCGCGATGCCCTGGTGAGTTAGCGCAGGTGCGAGTTGTTTGGTTGGTTGCCGAGATGGGATCCAGCAGTGCTGGACCCGTACGGGCGACGGTCGAAAACTTATTCTTTCGCTCAGGCGAGTTGAAGTTTGCTCGGGGAATAGTCCAGAAATAGGGGTGCGGAGGCGGGTCGATTCGCCTCCGCGGTGCCACGCTTAGCGGTAGGGGTATGGTCAGGGTGTCAGCGTTGGCGAAGCTTTTTGCAAACGTTCTAAGAACTTGTTTTGTGGGATGAAGACTTTCATCAAAATTCTCCGGTGAGTGAGCGTACGCAAACTCTGCTTAGCTTCGGCTGCGAAGTCTTTCGTCCTTCTGCAAAGCGATCAACACAAATCCAGCAAACATCGAAATCGCGCCAATTGCCGGCGAAAACGGCAGAGGATTGGATTGCTCGACGGCAATCTGATCAAGCCACTGTTGCTGCGCGATGAACGAGAAGGCTTCGTGAGCGAAAGAGACGAGGCCTGCCAGCATTAAAGCGAGTCCGAGAAAAAATCTGGAGTTCATAAGCAACCCTCGATAACCGGTCGAAAAATCAATCTGATTTCGAAAACTCTAGTCACAGCGAACGCGACGAACAATTGCAAGATTCCGTCAAACTGGACGGAAGAATTATGTACGTCGAGCTACGTGGCCCATGAGTGCCGCGAAAAAGAACACGAGAAAAAGAAAGAACAGGATCTTGGAAATGCCAGCAGCGGCAAGAGCGATGCCGCTAAAGCCCAGTAATGCGGAGAGCAAAGCGACTAAAAAGAAAGCGAAGGCCCAGCGCAGCATCTGACTTAGCCCCTTTCTGACATGCACAGAGTTAGGGCAAGCCGGATTCCAAAGACAAGATTGGCGAAGAGAATTCGAGCGATGTGCTATGCGTGGGTTGCGTTTGCACGATTGAAAGGGCTGCGTAATATGCCGCTTTACAATGGGATACCGGCGATAGCGACGATCATGGGTGCGCGCGAGTTAGGTCGCGTGGATAGGCGATCGGTTGCGCGGATTGTGAACGTTTCGCGACTACAGTGCGCGGCAAAAGGCGCTGATGCCATGTAAGAAATCCGAAAAACCTTGGGGTTATGCTGTAGACCCAAAGTGCAGCTTAGCGAGCGTGCTTTGGCGCTTTCATTGGGTCGGCCGGACGCAACGGCAATTTTTTCGGAGCGGTCTGCAGCGCTTTTTGAATTTCCGTAAGCGCGCGTTCGAGTTGCGGATCGCGTCCTTCGATTACCGCGGCGGGATCATTCTCTACAACGATATCGGGATCAACGCCGTGGCCCTCGATGACGTACTCGCCAACCGCAGAGGCCGTAGCAAATTCGGGAACGAAGACGGTGCCGCCGTCGATGAGCGGTCCGCGGCCAGAAATTCCCACGACGCCGCCCCAGGTGCGCTTGCCGATCAGCGGGCCGAGAGATGCCTGGCGAAACATGTAAGGAAAAATGTCGCCGTCGGACGCGGACGTTTCGTTAATGAGGCAAACCTTGGGACCGTAGAAAACAGTGTCTGGATAGGTGTTGGTTTCCTGATCGTTGCGGGCAAAACCCGTGCCGAGCAGTTCCCTCTTCAGGCGCTCGATGAGCATCTGCGAAACGTTGCCGCCACCATTGCCGCGCACGTCGACGATCAGAGCTTCCTTGCGAATCTGTGGATAGTAATACTTGATGAATTCGCGGATGCCAGCGGCTCCCATATCGGGAATGTGGATGTAGCCGACGCGACCGCTGGTGGCCTTGTCGACGGCTTCGCGATTATGAGTGACCCAATCGAGATAGATGAGATTGCGCTCGGTGGTAATGGGGCGATAGGAAATTTTGTGGGAGCCGTCGAGAGTGGGTTTGGAATTAACGGTGAGTTGCACCGGGCGATTGGCTTTGTTGAGCAGGAGTTTGTAGGGATTTTGTTGCGCGGTTAGCTCTTCGCCATCGATGGCCAGAATGTAGTCGCCTTCCTTAACGTCGACGCCGACTTCGGTGAGCGGCGAGCGATAGAGTTCTTCCTCGTTTTGGCCGCGGTAAATTTTGGCGAGTTTGTAACGGCCAGCCGCAGAGTCCAGTTCGATGCGAGCGCCGGGAAGAGCGACCTGTGGGCGCTTGGGCATTTCGTAGTCGCCACCTTCAATATAGGCGTGAGAAACGCTAAGCTCCGAAACCATTTCGCCCAGAACGTAATTGAGGTCGGAGCGGTGAGCGACGTAATCGACCAGAGGGCGATACTGATCGTGCAGTGCCTTCCAGTCGTAGCCATTCATATTTTTGACGTAGAAGAAGTCGCGGTAGCGGCGCCAAACTTCGTTGAAAATTTCGACCCATTCCTGCTGCGGTACGCGGTCGACCATCAGGTTATCGGTGGAGACTGCTTTGGGCGAGGGCTTACCGTCGGTTTTGATGTCGTAGAGTTTGTAATCGTGCTCGTGGCGGACAAGGACCTTTTTGCCATCGAGCGAGACTTCAAATCCATCGATATTTTCTGCGAGAGTGGTTTCCTTGCGGTCTTTGAATGAGAAGAGAACGAGATTCGCGGGAGGATAGGAATCGCGGCCATAAAAAGGAGCACCGGCGCGCGCATAGACGAGAAAGTCTTTCGTAGCCGCGAGGCCGACATAGTTATCGGCGTCGATGGGAACGCGAGTCACACGATTACTGAGGCCATCGAAATCGATGTGAATATATTCTTTCTTTTTGGCTTCTTTTTTCTCTTCCTTCTTTTCGTCTTTGCTTTCTGCTTTCTTGTCATCTTTCTTTTCGTCCTTATTGTCGGACGTTTTAGCTTTGTCTCCGTTAGAGGAATCTTCGCCATCCTTGCTAATAGTGACCTCATCGCTTTCCGGCGGGAAGGGGCTCTTGCCGTCTTTGCGCAGGGTCAGTGCGAAAATGCCACGGCTGCGATTGGTGGCGTAGTTGAACTCGATGCGGCTAAGTTGCGGAGCGAACTCGCGTGTACTGCGGAAGTAGAGGTAATTCCCGTTGGGATCCCACGCGGGGGTGTCGCAATCGTAAAGTTCGTCGGTTACGCGCTGGGGTTGACCGCCGCCAACGCTCCAAATGTAAATGGAGGTAAAGCCCGCGGCGTTGTCGAGGGTGAAGGCGAGATGGCCGCCGTCCGCAGACCAGGAATAATCTTGAATACGCCCGCGCGGATTTTGGGCAATCTGAACGACTTTTTTGTCGTCGAGCGTAAGAACGAAGATCTTACCGCTCTTGTCGGTAAACGCGATGTGCTTACTGTCCGGAGCCCATTCGGGGTTGTAGAGCATTTCCTGGAAGCCGTGGGTGAGTTGTTCAGGCTTGCCGCCGGCGTTGTCCTGGTTGATGAGGTATAGCTCGTCTTCTCCATCCATGTCTGAGATGAAGGCGATTTTTGCGCCGTCGGGCGACCATTGGGCAGCCTTGTCGTGCGCGTTCGAAGAATTGGTGAGATTGCGCGTGGGACCTTTTTCGATGGGCGCGGTAAAGATATCGCCGCGGGCGACAAAGACAGCGCGTTCGCCCTTGGGACTGAGGCCGTAGGATTCAATTTGTCCCGCTGCCGAGACGCGGGCAGGACGCATGCCGAGGGCGTCGGTGGGAACCTCGATGGAGATTTTCTTGGACTGTCCGGAAGAGTTATCGAAGATATTTAATTCGCCATCGAGTTCGTAGACGATCTGGCTCTTGTGATCGGTGCTGGGCCAGCGAAGGTCCCACTTTTCGCTGTGGGTGACCTGCTCGGTCTTTTTTGATTTGGTGTCGTACACGTAGAGATTCAGCGTGTCGTCGCGGTCTGAGGAGAAGTAAATTTTGTCGCCGACCCACATGGGGTCGCGATGGGCGCGGGGATCGTCGGTGATTTTTTCCGCCGCGTGGGACTTCAGATCGAAGATGTAGAGTTGCTGAGCCCAGCCTCCGGAATAGCGCTTCCAGGTGCGGAAATCGCGGAAAAGCGGCGAATAGACGACCTTGGAGCCATCGGGGGAATAATCGCCGGCGCCGGATTTAGGCATGGGCAGGGGCTGGGGGAGTCCACCTTCCGTGGAAACGGTGTAGAGGCGGCTGTCGCCAAGATCGAAATGCTCTCGAAGGGAGCGGAAGACTACGGACTTGCCATCGGGGGTCCAGCCATAGACCTGGTTGTCGTAACCCCAGCGAGGGGTGAGAGGACCGCGGGCGGGATAAAAGGTGAGCTGCTTGGGCACGCCGCCCGTTACAGGGATGACGTAGACCTGCTCGTCGCCATCGTACTGACCGGTGAAGGCAATCCACTTTCCATCAGGTGAAAATTTGCCGAAGAGTTCGAGGCCGGGATGCGCGGTGAGCCGCGTGGCCATGCCGCCGGAGGTGGAGGCGAGCCAAAGATCTCCGGCGTATGTGAAGACGACTTTATCCGCATGAACGTCCGGAAAGCGCAGCAGTTTGGTTTGCGCTTCGAGGCGAGCCGCAAAACTGAAGAATACGAGCGCGTATAGGACGCAAGCTAGTTTGCGAAGTGACATTTTTCACCCTTCCAACAACCGGATAACGACAAAACGTGGATGCAGAACGTGAATCGGAAAGAAGCCGGCGAATAAATAAAAAGATAGAAAGAAGTCGGGCGAAATTGTACACCGTGCGGGGCCAGGGTAGCGAATCGAAGAGAGACGGCAAAGCTCGGCAGGGCGTTGCAGGATATACCCAGAATGCAAAGTATTCAATTGGTTTGGGGAATTGTGCGGGTGGGTGGCGGCTGTGTAAACTGGATGCGGGTGAAGGTCCTCCCTCGGGGAAAAAATCGCATTCGAAACCGGTCCTGATTACGCACGGGCAAGTCCCGCCATGGCGTGCGGAAGTGCAGGAAAGGGATTGCAAAAGGTGGGCAGCGTTGTCGCTCCAGCGGCAGGCATTGTTGTGTGTAGTTCTGTTGATTTTGTTGCAAACAGTGAGCGGGACGGCGGAAGCACAAACGCCGGCCCGATTGACTCACGCGATTGACGATTCGCAAATCGTCCGCGTCGAACATTCCACGCATCCCTTGGTGAAGCGGGCGAGAGAAGCTGGTCGAGTTGAAAGCGACAAGCAATTCGAGCGGATGATCCTGCTCTTGTCGCCTTCGGATGTGCAGAAGAACGAGTTGCGACAGTTCCTTGCGGACGTAAGCAATCCCTCCTCGGCGAATTATCACCACTGGTTAACTCCAGCACAGTTTGGAGCACGCTTTGGTTCGGCCGACGCCGATATGCAAACGGTGCGCGAATGGCTGGAGCGCAGGGGCTTTCAGGTTGCCAAGCCGGAACAGAGCAGGAAGTGGCTGGAGTTCAGCGGCACAGCAAGCCAGGTGGAAGCGGCGTTTCACACCGAACTGCACTATTACAGAATGAACGGCAAGAAGCACCTGGCCAATTCCGAGGACATCTCTTTGCCTGCAGAACTGGCGAGGATATCGCCGGGAGTTTCGTCGCTGAATAGTTTCGGAAAAATTTCACCGCGACACATTTTTGGCGGCCTTGCCGGACGGAACGCGCAGGGAGAGAAAGTGCGGATGTTGACGCCGAGCCTGACGGCGGCGGGCGGGAACAACAGTTTTACCTATTACGTTGCGCCGGGCGACTTTTCGATCATTTACAACACTGGTGGTTTGTTGAGCGCGGGGGTCGATGGCACGGGTGTGTCGATAGCGGTGCTGGCGCAGTCGAATGTGGAGCTCAGCGACGTACAAATGTTCCGGCAAGTCTTTGGTCTGAAGGCTAATGATCCCAACATTATTTTGAGTGGGCCCGATCCGGGAATTGCCAATCCGACGGATGCAGAGGAAGCGATGCTGGACGCGGAATGGGCGGGTGCAGTAGCACCCGGCGCGACGATTAATCTGGTGGTGGCCGGCACGACTGAGACGACCAATGGAGTAGACCTGGCGGCGGCATACGCGATCGAGAATGAAGTAGCGCCGATCGTGACGTACACCTATGGAACCTGCGAACAGGCATTAGGGCCCGCAGGAAATGCGTTCTACAACATATTGTGGCAGCAGGCCGCGGCGCAAGGAATTACGGTGCTGGTGGCGACTGGAGACAATGGCGCGACCGGATGCGACGATCCGAATGGCGGAGTGGCCGCAACGCAGGGATTTGCGGTGAGCGGCACGGCGTCGACTCCTTACAACGTGGCGGTGGGCGGGACGGAGTTTAACGAAGGCGCGACGCCGGCGACCTACTGGAACGCGACGAATAGTGCCACGTTCACTTCGGCGATCGGCTACATTCCGGAAGCTGTCTGGAACGAAAGTTGCGATCCAGGGCAAGTGGCGTCGGCGACGAATTGCGCGTTTGGCAGCAGTTTCAGTTTGCTGGCGGGCGGTGGCGGCGCGAGCACGGTATACACGAAGCCTTCGTGGCAAACAGGAAAAGGTGTACCCGCGGACGGCCAGCGAGATGTGCCCGACTTGGCGCTGGCAGCTTCGGCGAATCATGACGACATCGTGTATTGCACGAGTCTGGGCGGCGCGGCGTGCCAGGTCGACAGCCAGCAAGGCATGGTGGGACTGACGTTGGTGGGAGGAACGTCGGCGGCGACACCGGCGATGGCAGGAATCCTGGCGCTGGTTGAGCAGAAAAACGGAATATTCCAGGGGCAGATCGACAACGTGCTGTACAAGCTGGCGCAAAGCAATAGTTGCGATGCTTCCAAGCAGACGAATCCCGGCGCGCAAAACACCTGCGTTTTCTATGATGTGACGTCCGGAGGCAATGCTGTGCCATGCGCGGGAGGTACGCCGGGATGCTCGTCGGCGCAGGCGGGGACGAACGGAATCACAGCGGGACAGAGCGCGGGGCCGGGCTACGATCTGGCGACGGGACTGGGGTCGGTGAATGCGACGAACCTGGCGAACGCCTGGAAAAATTCCACGCTGTCTACTTCGCTGACGACTTTGCAAGTTGCGAATGCAACGTTTGTGCATGGCACGGCCGTTTCGCTGAACGGAACCGTGGCGGCGATTTCCGGTACGGGCACGCCTTCGGGAACTGTGGGGCTGAAGACGGACGCGTATGGAAATGTGCCGGGCACGATAGCGATTACGGCGGGCGCGTTCTCGGGGTCGATTAGTGATTTGCCGGGCGGACAGTACAACTTGTCGGCGCACTACGCTGGGGATGAAACGTTTGCGCCAAGCGATTCGGCTCCAGTGGCGCTGAACGTGACGGCGGAAGGAAGCACCACGACGGTGAGCCTGAATGGTGTGGTGAATGGCACGTTGAGCTACGGCTCGACGTTTTCCATCGTGGTGAAGGTGGCTGGACTTTCTGGTATGGGACTGGCGACGGGAACGGTGACGTTGCAGGACGGGACGAATTCGGTGGGAACATTTGCGTTGTCGTCGGACGGCGAGGCGACGATTCCCGGAGGCGGGAGCAGTGGAGTTTCTTTCGCGCCGGGAGCGCATGCGCTGAGCGCGATCTATGCGGGAGACAACAGTTTCACGTCGAGCACGTCGAGCGCGGTGGCGTTTACGGTGGGGCAAGGAACCCCGTTCGTGGTTGTGGGACTGAATTCGAACAGCGTGGCAGCAGGTCAAACGGTGGCGGTCCACGTGGCGGTATCAGGGTTCGGAAGCGCGGCACCTACCGGTGCGATACAAATTACGGATAACGGCGCGGCTGTTGGTCCGATGATCGCGCTGCAAACTGGAGGATTTTTTGGGACGGGAGCGCAGGCGGCGTCGCTGCTAACTAATTTAAACGCTGGAACGCACACTATCGGAGCGAACTACAACGCGAATGGGGATCCCAACTACACGAGCGTTGCGAGCGGCGACCCGAGGAATGAAATTAGCCCGCTGCCGACGGTGACCGTGGGAGCGAGCGCCGGCACAAAAACGACGACGACTTTGGCGGCCACAAAAGCGCCTGCGAATCTGGGAGACACGGCATCGTTCGCGGTGACGGTATCGCCCGCAGGCGCGACGGGAACTGTGACGCTGTGGGATGCGGTGGGACCGCGAAGCGCGGCCGTTGCGATCGCTGGAGGAGCAGCAACGATTTCGATTCCGTGGCCGCAAGGCGGAACCGATGCGGTGTACGCGATGTATTCGGGCGATGCGGGAGACGCGCCGTCGACGAGTAATTCTGTGCCGTTCACGGTGGCGCGCGGCGTTCCTGTGGTGAATCTGGCGGCGCCCGCGACGGCAAGCGAGACGCAACAGGTCAGTCTGAATGCGAGCGTGACGGGTAGCCCGGCGAATCCGGTACTCGCGTATCCGACGGGTGTAGTGGAATTCTGGGACTCGGTGAACGGAGCGCCGGCACAGATTCTGAGCGTGCAAGCGCTGACAGCGGGTGCGGGAAATATTGCGGTGTATGCGTCGCGATTGCGGTTCACGGGCGGGACGCACACGCTGCACGCGCATTATCGCGGCGACAATAACTGGATGCCTGCGGATTCGCCGAATGTGGCGCTGACGGCGTCGGACTTCACGGTTGCGGTTGCGCCGAATCCTATTGCGTTCGCTGGCGGCAGCCCGGGAACAGGGACAGTGACCTTGACTCCGCTGGACGGCTTTACAGGGCCAGTGAATTTAACGTGCGCGACTGGAGGAACAGCGCCACCGGCCGCATACACCTGTTCGCTGGCGTCAAGCGTAACGCTGAGTGGGGCGGCGGCGACCACGCCGCTGACGTTGGGACTAGCCGCGACAGGTGCGGCGAACGGGATGAAGGTGGCTTCGAGCGGCGCAGGAAGGTCGCAGTTGTGGCTGCTGGGCATTATGGGCGGCGCAGCGCTGCTGGGCTTGGCGTTTGGCGTGACGAGCGGGAGCGGGACGTCAAATTCGAGCAACTTTGCGTGCTTCGCCGGGTTTGTGTTGTGCACACTGAGTTTTGTTTGGGGATGCGGCGGCGGGGGAGGAAGTAGCGGCGGAGGTGGGGGTGGGGGCGGCGGACCCGTCGGGACGACGACAACCCTCGCAAGTTCGAACCTAAAAATTGGGTTTGGAACACCGGTGCAGTTTAGCGTGACGGTGAACGCAAGCGTCACGCCTTCGGGGCGTGTGCAGCTTACGGACAATGGACAGGCGTTTGGAAGCGCCGTGCCGGTGAGTGCCGGGATTGCGACGTTTGGGACGTCGAACCTACCGGTCGGTGTGCACGTGATCACAGCGCAATATCAGGGCGACGCGAATACGAAGGCGTCGAGCTCCGCGCCGATAACGGAGATCGTGACGGGAAGCGTGCCGTTGCAGGTCACGGCAGCGTCGAGCAGTGGCATTTCGCATACAAGTAATGTCACGATCATGGTGAACTAGGCAGGTCCGGTTTATAAGATAATCCGCGCGAAAAGACCGAGGAAACTGTTGGGCGACGGACTGCATCTTTGGTGGCATGCGAACCATGGTCACGCGGTGGGGGCCGCGGCACGTGATTCCTTCCTGAAGAAGTGACTGCACCCTGGGAGCCTGAGGCGAAAAATGAAAATTCCGAGAACCGCGTGTTGGACCGCCGTGTCTGTGGTGTTGCTGCTGACGATGTGGAATGAGCGTGCGGTGGGCCAAACCGCGACGTCGCGAGTGGTGAGCGAGGTTGACGATCAAGTGCGGGTGCCGATGAAGGGAAACGTACATCCGCTAACGCGAACGCAAAGAGACATTGGCGCCGTGGCGGATTCGCAGCCGATGCAGAGCATGCTGCTGCTCTTGCAGAGAAGCGCGACGCAAGAAAGTTCGCTGCAGCAACTGCTGGATGCGCAGCAAACGAAAGGGTCGGCGAATTATCGTGCGTGGCTGACGCCGCAGCAATTCGGCACGCAGTTTGGGCCGTCGGACGCGGATGTGCAGGCGGTGACGGACTGGCTGGGGAAACAGGGATTTCAGGTGGCCAAGGTGGCGGCAGGCCGGACGGTGATTGAGTTCAACGGGACCGCTGGTCAAGTGCGCAATGCGTTTCAGACGGAGATCCACCATTTCGCGGCGAATGGCGAAGAGCATTTTGCGAACGTGAGCGATCCGGCGATTCCGGCGGCACTGGCGCCGGTGGTTATGGGCGTTGTGGCGCTGCACAACTATCCGAAGACAAGTCATGTACGGCCGCTGGGAGTTTTTCGGCGGACGCAAGCTACGGGCGAAGTGAAGCCGCTGTTCACGTTTACGGGCGGCTCGAATTGTGGATCGACAACGGCGCCGTGTTTCGCGGTGGGCCCGGGCGATTTCAAAATAATTTATAACGTTCCGGCTGGCGCTGACGGGGCGGGGCAAAGCATCGCGGTCGTGGGGCAATCGAACATCAATATTGCGGACGTGCAACAGTTTCGCTCGTTGTTTGGGCTGCCGAAAAACGATCCACAAATTATCGTGAATGGACCGGACCCGGGGTTGCTGGGGCCGAACTCGACGAATGACGAAGGAGAATCTGCGCTCGATGTGGAATGGGCAGGAGCGGTGGCGCCGATGGCACAAATATTATTTGTCACGTCGCAATCGACGCTGTCGAATCTGAATCAGGTGTCGGCAGGAATCGACCTGTCTGCGTTGTATATAGTGGACAACAATCTTGCGCCGGTGCTGAGCGAGAGCTACGGTGCGTGCGAGCTCGGCTTAGGGGCTGCCGGGAATGGTTTTTACAACGCGTTGTGGGAACAGGCAGCTGCACAAGGTATTACCGTGGTGGTTTCCGCGGGAGACAACGGCTCGGCAGGATGCGACCCGAATACGTTAGTGAGTGCGAACGCAGCATCGCAGGGCCTGGCGGTGAGCGGTCTGTCGTCGACGATTTATAACGTATCGGTAGGCGGAACGGATTTCGACTCGTCGACACAAAACAGCACGTATTGGAATACGACGTCGGGCATGGTGATTTCGGCGCTGAAATATATGCCCGAAACAAGTTGGGATGATTCCACTTGTGCGATTAATTTTCCGACGGCGTGCACGAGCGTCGATCCGAATGGGTTTGATATTGCGGCCGGAAGCGGGGGTCCGAGCACGTGCGCGGTGGCTTCGGGTTCGAATTGTGTCGGCTACGCCAAGCCTTCGTATCAGGTGGGAATCACTCCTGGGACAACAGGACTCACGACCAGGCTGCAGCCGGACGTATCGCTATTTTCGAGCAACGGCCAGAATGGCGTGTCGCTGATAGTGTGCGAGGCGGACGCAAATCCGAACGGCGTGGCCTGCGATTTGAATGCTCCGTACAACGATTTCACTCTTGTGGGCGGAACTTCCGCCGCGACACCAACGTTTGCCGCCATCATGGCGCTGGTGAACCAGAAAACCGGGCAGCGGCAAGGGAACGCCAACTACGTGCTGTATGGCTTGGCGGCAAAAGACGCGAATTACACGGCGGGCAAATGCAATGCGTCGGTGGGCAATACGCCGGCGGCGACCTGTGTGTACAACGATGTGAGCAAGGGCAACAACTCCGTGGCGTGCATAGCGGGCAGCCCGAATTGCAGCAATACGACGGCGTCGGGATTTGGAATTGAAATATTCCAGAATGCGACGACTCCAGCCTTTGCGACGGCGGCGGGATATGATTTGGCTACCGGACTTGGCTCGATCAATGTGACGAATTTGCTGAATAGTTGGAGCAGCTTTTCGCGGACGGCGACAACAACAACGCTATCTGGCCAGAGTGGAAACACAAATGTCTCTGGACAGAATTTCAGCGTGACCGTGAGCGTGGCTCCGGCCGGAGCAGCGGGCGACGTATCGTTGATCGCGACGACACCGACAGGAACAGCGGGATTTGGGCCCTACACGTTATCTGGCGGATCGGTTACGGCTACGACCAACCTGCTGCCGCCGGGAACAACTTCCATCGTGGGATATTACGGCGGAGACGCGACGCATGCAGCGAGCCCTTCGGCGCCACTCACGCTGACGCCGCCTGTTTCAGGCGCGGGGATGGGGAGCACGACAACGCTTAGCTTCGTGACGTATTCGGGCAACACTCCGGTGCTGAACAGCTCAGGAAATGTTGCATACGGCACCGCCTATATTTTGCAGGCGAAGGTGAAAGGCAGTACAGACTGCGCGGCAGCCCTGAATTATCCGGTTACGAAGCAAACGATTCCCTGCCCTACCGGCTCTGTAGCATTTACGGACAACGGAGCCCCGCTGAACGATTTCCCGAACGGGGCTACGCCGAACGCTACCAATGTTGCGAAGCTAAATAATTTGGGAATTGCAGAGGACCAGCCAATACAGCTGGGAGTAGGAAGCCACAGCATTGTGGCGGCCTATACTTCGGCAGACACGAACTACAGTTCGAGCACCAGCAACACGCTGGCAGTGACAATTACGAAAGCGGCTACGGCGACCGCGGTGTCGTCGAGCCTGGCGTCGTTCACACCGGGAACGAGCGTGACGCTGACGGCGACGATCGGCACGAACAGCAATTCGTCGCAGGGGCCGACAGGGACAGTACAGTTTTCGAACGGCAGCACGAGCCTGGGTGCGGCTGTGAAATGCACGCCCACGGCGTCGACTAGCACGACTGCAGCATCTTGCACGGCCACGATGACGACCACGATCTCGGCGTTGTATCCGCCGCCACAGGGGAGACCGGGGAGTCCGATTGCGCCGTGGATGCTCGCGGGAATTGCGGCTTTGTGCGTCGCAATGTATTTCGCGGGGCTGCGCAGGATGCCGGAAAAGCGGCGTCACGCTTGTGCCTATGCCGGGATGATTGCTTTTGCGCTGCTGGCGATCGCGATTGCCGGTTGCGGAGGAGGCGGGGGTGGCGGAGGTGGAGGCAACGGGACGCGAACCATCAACGCGGCGTATTCGGGAGACGCCAATTATTCCTCGTCCACTGGAAGCACGACGGTCACAATTCAATAGCGAAATTCTCTCAACCAATGAAGGCGCTTCTCGTTCACGGGGAGCGCCTTTCGTTTTAGGGCGCACTTTGCCTGCCGGTATTGCGGCGCGTAAGCGTTAACCTGCTCGGAAAGTCATTCACTAGACACTTCCCCGGCGGGATGATACTCTTCCTCAAAATTCAGTAGACAACTGAGGGTTGGAATCCAATTCCGGCACGCCGGCAGGTCTATGAGCCCATATGGGTTTGTTGTGCGACGGTCGCTCCTCGTTTCGCTTTTTTTAATCCTTTCCAACAGTTTCTCCGTGACGGCACAGGTGCAACCGCGTGTTGTGCAGGCCGTGAACAACATGCAGCGCATCACGTTGACGGGAAACATACACCCACTGGCGCGCGCCGAATTTGATCGCGGTGCGGTGGCGGAATCGTTGCCGGTGACGCGCATGCTGTTATTGCTGAAGCGCGGAGACGACCAGGAAGCGGCGCTGCGGGATTTCCTGGAAAAACAGCAGGACAAGAGCTCGCAAAACTATCATGCGTGGCTGACTCCACAGGATTTTGGCTCGCAGTATGGACCGGCCGACGCGGATGTTGCGGCGGTGACGC
>DASXLU010000030.1:0-6157 GCA_036496065.1 Candidatus Acidiferrum sp. | reverse complement strand
GCCGGATGCATCAATGTGTTCATCGGCATGGAAAGTGTCGATCCGGGCAATCTGGCCGCGGCTGGAAAAAAGCAGAATCAGGTTAGCGAATATCGCCAACTGATCCAGTCGTATCGCGATTCCGATATTTCCACGCACGTCGGCTACATCATCGGCTTCCCGTTCGACACCGAAGCGTCGGTGCGGCGCGATCTGGATTTTCTGATGCACGAAGTGCGGCCCGACCACGCTTCGTTCTTTATTCTTATGCCGCTGCCCGGCTCGATGGATCATCTGCACATGATGCGCCGCGGCGAATGGATGCACCCCGATTTCAATCTGTACGATTCTCAGCACGAAGTGACCCACCACAATAATTTGAAAAATGGGTCGTGGAAGGAAATGTACCTCGAGGCTTGGCGGACGTTTTACAGCCTGCAAAACATGAAAGATGTGCTGAAGCGCGGCTCGCCGGAAAATTACTGGAATAATTTTCTGCGCTTTCTCTGGTACAAGAATTCGATTCAGACCGAAGGCCGCCACCCGATGATGTGCGGCTATTTCCGGCTGAAGGGACGCACTGCGCGCCGGCCGGGATTCCCGATTCTTTCGCGCTGGGAATATTACACAACGCGAGCGCGCGAAGTTCGCGAACACTTGCGCGGCATGTGGCGCGTTGCGGCCGAGATGGAAGAGCTGTGGCTGCAGACGCGGCATCCTTCCGCCGCTGAACAGCGCGTGGTGGAAGAACTCGCCAAGATTCGCGGCAAATACGATCATCTGAAATTGGCCGATTTGCAGACCGCCTATCAGCGCGCCAAGGAACACTTCCCTTCCTTGCACGTGCCCTCCAAGGTGCATTTGTTCTGGGCGAAGTGGAGTCCGTTGCTGGTGCCGAATAAGGTGTACACGCGGCAAGACCTGCATGCATTCTGGGGCACGGTGCGCCAGCGCTGGAACGACCTCGACTGGTTCCGCATCCCCGTGCACAAGGTTCCCTTCAACTTGCTGCGCGACGCCCAACTCTCCCTCCTCTTTTTCTTCCACATCGCCCGGGAACTCTGACTCTATGCGGCCGGTTTGGGGACGAGAACAATTCCTCAAGTGCTGAAGCCCTTGTTTTTTTGAACATGGGTTTGTCGGACCTGAAGGTCCGACCCCTGTTGCCGACCGATCGGCCCTCATTACTCTGCACTTCGCTCTGCTCGACCTGGTTCTTGGGCGCTGCTAGGATACGCGCAGGCGTGAGGACATTTGAGATGAGCAAATACAAATTGCCGCTTCCGGCGATTGCTGCGGCTTTGCTGTTGATCGTGGCGCTCGCGGCAATTCCTAAAGTTAAGCAGGCTCCGCATGTCGTGGTGCCTACGATCGAGCCGCGTCCGCAGGACGTCAGCTCGATCGACGGGATTGTTGCGGCAAGCTACGAAACAATTTCTGGCGGAGTTGGCGTGCCGCGGCAATGGAGCCGCGACCGTTCGCTTTACGATCCGAACGTGCGCTTCGTATCGATCAGCGTGAATCCGCAAAGCAAAGCGATCGTTAGCCGCTCGGAATCGCACCAGGATTTTGTGGATGGCAGCGACGCGTTTTTGGTGAAAGAAGGCTTTACAGAACGCGAACTGAAACACGTCACAAAACGTTTTGGGAACGTGGCGACAGTGTTGAGCAGCTATGAAGGCACAGTGGCATCAACAGGAAAAGTGGCGACACGCGGCGTAAATATTTTTCAACTTTATTTTGACGGCAAGCGCTGGTGGATTCTGTCGATGGTCTGGGACGAGGAACGTCCCGACAATCCGCTGCCGCCCGAATTGCAGTGAGCCAAAGAAAATAAGGATGACCAAGCAAGAGAAATCTTCGCGCACACTTGCTGCTCCGCAAATTTCGCAGGAATTGCTGCGTCCTGGTGAGCGTGTTGGCGTGGCCGTTTCCGGCGGCGCAGATTCCGTGGCGTTGTTGCTGTTGCTGCTGGAGTTGCGCGAGAAGATTGGATTCGTTCCGTGCGTGGTGCACTTCAATCACAAATTGCGCGGCAAGGCTTCGGACGCTGACGAAAAATTCGTTGCGGACCTTGCGAAGAAACATGATCTGGAATTTTTCTCGGCGCACGACGATGTAGCGGCGAAATCGAAGCGCGAGCGCATCAACCTGGAGGATGCGGCTCGACGCGCGCGTTATTCTTTTTTCGAGGAGCTCGTGAATGATGGGCGGGTTCATCGCGTGGCTGTGGCACATACCGCTGACGATCAGGCAGAAACCGTGCTGGCGCACATTCTTCGCGGTACCGGTCTTGCGGGACTTGCAGGCATTCATCCGGAGGCGGGGCCGGTTTTTCGGCCGCTGCTGGGAACACGGCGCGCGGCGTTGCGTGTTTATTTGCGAAGCCGGCGACAGCCCTGGCGCGAAGATGCGACCAACCGCGACATGGCACGAAACCGGGCGAGAATTCGTCTAAAGCTTATGCCGTTGCTGGAGCGACAGTTTCAGCCTGCCGTGGTGGAACACTTGTGCCAGTTGGCGGAGTTCAGCCGCGAAGATGAGGCGTATCTGGATGGGCAAGCTGTGGCCTTCGCGAAAAGCTTTATGCAGGTTGGGCAGCAGGAGGTGCGGATTCCGTTGGAAGAGTTGCTGAAACATCCGAGGGCTATGCAAACGCGGGTGATCCGGAGGGTGGTGGGAATTATCAAGGGGCTGCATATTGCGGACATGGGGCACAGCAGTGCTGTGCCCCTACAGAGAGGCGTCGACGGTAGTCCGGGGGGCGAGGTGGGTGGCGAGCACGATCGAAAACCTAAGATAAGAGGGATTCATCGCGCGGAAGGCGCGCGATGGGGCAGACAACCTCACTCCGTTCGGAATGACGGAGGGCAGGAGCTTGCGGACATGGGGCACAGCAGTGCTGTGCCCCTACAAAGAAAGCGAAGAGGAGCGCGGGCGGGGCAACTTAGCGCTACGCATGTGAAGGCGGTGTTGCAGTTGGCTGAGGAGCGAGATAGTGGAAAACAGCTACAGCTTCCGGCAGGAGTGGAGGTACGGCGGGACCGGGATGCGTTAAGATTCCGTCCGATCGAGAAGGTGCATCTAAGTAAACAGGCCGGTCGCTCTACTTCGCAGGAATACTCCTATTCGGTCGATCTGCGCTCAGGGGATGTGGAGGTGTCAATCCTGGAACTTTCGCGGGTGGTGCGATTTCGGGTGATTGACTGGCCTGCGGAAGGGCGAGAAACTAGTGTTACAGGGGCATTTCTGGACCGAAACAAGTTGCGCTTGCCCCTTGTCGTGCGAAACTGGAAGCCCGGCGATGCATTGCGTCCGTTGGGCCACCAGAAACGCCACAAGCTAGCGCGGCTTTTGAATGAGTTAGGTATCAGCCGCTGGGAGAAGGCTTCCTGGCCGGTGCTGTCGGACGGAGAGCAGGTGCTCTGGGCGCGCGGTTTACCGGTTGCCGCGGAATTTGCGGCGAGCAGCGCGACTCGTGCAGGGGTTCTGATCATCGAGGATCGAGAAGCGTGACCATGGCGAAAGTGGCCACTTATTCTGCTGCACGTATCGCGAATCGAGTTACCGCCCTGGGCCGCGAGATTTCGCGCGCATATGGGGGACGGCGGCTGGACGTCGTAGTCACCATGGACCGCAGTTTTGTGTTTGCGGCGGACCTGATACGCGCGATTGATGGGCCGGTGGCGCTGCACTTTTTGCGAGAAGATGTGCGCGACGTGGAGCAGGGCGGCAAGGCGCGGCGCGAAGTTTTTTTCGCGGACCAGAATGCGGTAGCGAATGGCAAGCCGCCGGCGATGCTGAAGGGCCGCGACGTTTTGCTGGTGGACGCGATTCTGGATAGTGGCGTGACGCAGGATTTTTTGTTGCGGCGAATTGGAGAAGGTAAGCCCCGTTCGCTGCGGCTGGCAGTGCTGCTGGATAAAACATCGAAGCGGCGCGTCAGCCTGGAGCCCGATTACTTTGGGTTCCAAACTGCATCTAATCAGATGTGGGCGGGCTTCGGGTTGGCAGGGGCAAACGGGCTAGGTTCAAACGGCAAGCATCTATCAAGTGCGGCTGCGAGCGTAGTAAAAGCGAACCGGGGCGTAGCGGCAAAGCGAGCAAAAAAGAGTAAGCGAGCCGCCTAAAGAGTTTTTTAGATTTCCAGGATCGGGATTAAGCGAGGTCACAAGTGAATTCCAGTTCCACGGCAAAAACAATTCTGTTTTGGATTTCGATTGTATTTCTGGGCGTGATGCTCTGGAAGTTGGTTTCCGCCAACGGACAGTCCGCGCGGGAGTTGACGCCCAGTTACAGCGAATTCATGGCCAAGGTCGAGGACAGTGACGTGAAGGAAGTCACCATGTACCTCTCGCCGAACAGCTACGAGTTGCAAGGCGAGTACGTTCGGCCTCCCAACACGAAATTCCACATCACGGTTCCCAAGGAAAACGCTCCAGAAATCACCAAGACGCTTCGCGATAAAGCGGTGCAACTGACGGTGAAGGAAGTGCGCAGCGGAGACTGGGTTTTGATCTTGCTGAATGCGCTGCCGTTGTTGCTGTTGGCGGGCTTCGTGTTTTTCCTGATGCGCCAGATGCAGGCAGGCGGAAACAAGGCGCTGAGCTTCGGCAAGTCGCGGGCGCGTTTGCTTTCGGCGCAACAGAAGAAGGCGACGTTTAAGGATGTAGCGGGCAGCGATGAAGCGAAGGAAGAGCTGCAGGAAATCATCGAGTTCTTGAAGGATCCGCAAAAGTTTCAGAAGTTGGGCGGGCGCATTCCGAAGGGCGTGCTGCTCGTCGGACCTCCAGGAACGGGCAAGACTCTACTGGCGCGTGCTATTGCAGGCGAAGCGAACGTGCCGTTCTTCTCGATTTCCGGTTCGGACTTCGTGGAGATGTTCGTTGGCGTTGGTGCAAGCCGCGTGCGTGACCTGTTTGAGCAGGGCAAGAAGAATGCACCTTGCATCATCTTCATCGATGAAATCGACGCTGTTGGCCGTCATCGTGGCGCAGGCCTCGGAGGCGGACACGACGAACGCGAACAGACCCTTAACCAGTTGCTGGTCGAGATGGATGGCTTCGAGTCGAATGAAGGTGTCATCCTGATTGCTGCGACGAACCGCCCGGATGTGCTTGACCCGGCACTATTGCGGCCTGGCCGGTTCGACCGCCGGGTAGTGGTTTCGCGTCCCGACGTTCGTGGCCGCGAAGAGATCCTGCGCGTTCATACCCGCAAGATTCCGATCAGCGACGATGTCGATCTTCCCGTGCTGGCGCGTGGCACCCCGGGCTTCTCCGGCGCTGACCTTGCCAACATGGTGAACGAGGCGGCGCTCTGTGCCGCTCGGCAGAACCGCAAGGTGGTTCTGATGTTCGACTTCGAGCAGGCCAAGGACAAGGTCCTGATGGGCGCCGAGCGCAAGTCGATGTTGCTCTCGGACGAGGAGAAGAAGGTTACCGCGTATCACGAGGCCGGCCATGCGCTGGTTGCGGCGATGCGCGATCATTCGGATCCCCTGCACAAGGTGACGATCATCCCGCGCGGGATGGCACTGGGCGTAACCATGCAGTTGCCGATGGACGATAAGCACACTTATACGCGCGACTATCTCGAAACGCGGCTGGCCATCATGATGGGCGGACGCGTTGCCGAAGAGCTGTTCCTGAAGACAATGACGACGGGAGCCGGCAACGACATCGAGCAGGCCTCAGACCTGGCTCGCAAGATGGTGTGCGAATTCGGCATGTCAGCGATGGGACCGATCACTTTCGGCAAGAAGGAAGAGCAGATATTCCTGGGCCGCGAGATCAGCCAGCATCGCGACTTCAGCGAAGACACAGCGCTAAGGATTGACGCCGAAGTGCGGCGCTTCGTGGATGAAGGCTACCAGTCGGCGGTGGATATTCTCAGCGGTAATCGCGACAAGCTGGAACGAATCGCGATGGCGTTGCTGGAGCGCGAAGTGCTCGATGCCTCCGAAATGCAGTTAATCATGGAAGGCAAGGAGCTTCCGGTGAAGATCAATCCGAATGCTCCGGCACCGAAGGACGAAGTGCAGCAGGTGCTGAAACCGGCTCCGGGGCAGACGAATGTGGCACCGGGGGAGAGACCGGCGCAGGCGTAAAAGAAGCAATTAGCAGCTAGCAATTAGCTAGAACCAGTCGGGCGGCCCAAGTGGCCGCCCTAAGTTTTT
>DASXLU010000029.1:0-11006 GCA_036496065.1 Candidatus Acidiferrum sp. | reverse complement strand
AGGTTCGTGGGCACCATCAGCGATAGATAAACAATGGGGACCATATACACGTTCGTACCTGGAAAACAGTAGCGCGCGATATACAACACAACGATTACGCTGCGCATGCCAGTGGAAGTTGCCAAAACCCGCCGTATTTCGCGATCGCGACCACCGATCAGCCAGCCAATCAACATGGAGAGGAGCAGCAACAGGACCATGGCCAAGACGGTCCCGCGGCCGAGAATTGCATGCAGAGCTTGACGTCGCACCAGGCGCGTCTCCCACATGAGGAAAAGAAAAACTATCGTGGCCAGAAGGCCTAGTGGCAGTTCTAACCTGGAGGCAATTTTCGATGCGTGTCGCGCTGCCCAGACTCCCGCGCACAATGGCAGGGCGATGTAAAGGGCAATACTGGAGATCAGGAGAAGGACCGGCCTCTCATTGCGTTGCAGCATCTCCGGCATCGCTTCGATCGCCAGTGGAGTCATAGCAATGCTCACCAGCGATAGCACGAAGGTGATGGCGGCAGCGAATGCCAGCCTGGTTTTGGCCATTCGCGTAAATTGCAAGGCGATCGGGGTTCCTGGAATCGCCGCCAGCAGGACGATACCGATCCTTGCTTCAGGGGTCAGCGGGAAGACGCGCACCAGAAGGAAGCCGATTGCTGGTATAAAGACGCAATTTGCCACTAGCGTGCGCGCTAATAGGGCGCGATCGCGGACGATATTGACTAACTCTCCGCCGCTGGTACGTAGCCCAATGGAGAACATCACCACCACGACGAAAAAGTTGAGCAACGGCAAGGGCTGAATCAGCAAGCCTTCCTCCGCGCAAGAAGCTCGGTGCCTGCGAACGAATCAGGAAATGGTACACCCGGGATCGCCCATGAGACCGCTTTGCTAATTCGCAACCGATCGCAAAATTAACGCGCCCCAATCGCTAATGGATCGAGAGGATGACCTGACGCCTCGCAACGCATTGCGTCCTCGGACAGCCGATACCCCTTCACTTGGGCATCGCGGGGTCCGCCCTTGTTTTCTTCCTGAAATGGCGTCTGTGTGACAGATTTTTAGCGGGAAGCAAGCTCGCGAACTGCTCGGAAGGGTACAGCCGGCTGAGTGAGACCCTAGGTAAAGAATATTGAAAAAGTTGGTTGGCTTAGATGGGCCGGAGGGGTAGGCTGTTCGCCTTAGCCTTAACCGCTAGCGCTGGCGGGTTACCCCTTTGAGGGCGAAGGGTGAGTTATGAGACATTTTCTGCACATCTGTTTTCTTCTGACGGTAAGTCTTTTCCAGATTTCTGCGACTCCACCCAATGCCTTAGCAAACTCTTCTTTTGTTGCCGAGAGCTCTAGTCAAAGCAGCACGTCCTCTCAATCCCAAAGCGGTGTGACCATTCCAGGGCCATTGCGCTCTTTCTTGCGTATGGCTGGAATGCGTCAAAAGATTGCACCAACCGAAGTGCTGCCGATTCTGGCGCACAACGTGGTATTTGATGGCTACCAACTCGGCAAACCGACGGAATTCCTGATTTTGTTGCGGCGTTATGTTCGCCAGGCACAAGAGCTCAGTTCTCTAGCGGGACTGGAAAAAAGCATCCGGGTGAATAATTGCCAGGAGGCGGACGCGCTGCTGCGAATCCTGGGATACAGAATACAAGGGGCGTGTGGACACAGCGAAATGTTCCTGGTCGCCGCCGATGCACAGAGAGCGTTTCTCACGATCGATTCGGGCTTTCCGCTGCGCGATCTCGAGGAGGCTCTGCAAAGAGGCGCGCCATTCGTGTCTGAGTACGCCGGAACGTCGGTTCCGGTACTGCTCGCGCCTGCTGATTGGACATCACTAAAGGCCACCGACACGGGCGGTGGAAGGGACTTGCTGGAAAGTATTCTGTACGAAGCGGACGTGGCGAGGCTCTACTGGGCATTATCACGAATTGATCCTGAAACCACAGCCATGCTGCAGAAGGATATTGGGCTGGCAAAGTTGCTTCCATATGGCTCGGTTTTGGATTTCTATGGAAGCCAGATTTATGTTCGCGCGGGTGCGGTAGCCGTTCCGGGCGGGCAAAACGCTGAGAAACAGTGGCAAGACCTGGTCGGAGCAAGTCCCAGGATGCCTGAAGAGTTTATCCTGCGGCTGTTCAAAAAAGACCGGGGCTGGTTGGCGGAGTATTTTGACGCATTAGCCCGAGCGAATCAGAGACAGCAAGAGCATCTGGTTGCGGGCCAACGACTGAAGCAATTCTACGAGGCGTTCCGATCGGCGGGAACCTCCTCCTCGGCCGCGACTAACTCGGTGTTTCGACCGGCACCGGCGTTGATGGTGTTGGTTACGCGCCTGGAGTGGGAAGCCAATGGCGATCCCTATGTGCCAGGTAGCTTAGAAGTGTGGAGTGAAGTAGTCCGGCAGAAGTCGAATTTCAAAACGATTAATGATTGGGGCAAACGGTCGGTGCGCTGGCACCGCCCAGATCAGTTGTTAGAGGCCATGTTTGCGTTCTCCCGGTTGGAAACGGATACGGGACCGCTACAAGCCTATCTTTGTTTGAGTGAATTGGATCACCGGCGGCCGCCTGAACGACGGCTGAGCAATCAAACGGTTGCGTTGATGGCGGAGAAGTTTTCCGGCTTCAGCAATCAATATTTGATCTTTTCGGAATTCCCAGAGCTTACCGATGTTTCGATCACTCACTTTCTGACGACCACCGAGGCGCTCGATAAAATTTCAGATAAATCGTTGCGCGGCAACGCCATGGGAACGTTTGAAGCCTCAGTGGGACTGTGGCAAATCCTGGCGAGACAAGGGCAAATCGATCGGAGCCATCTGAACTCCTCGTGGCAAGAAGTGATCAGGCCCTTCGGCAGATTCTCCACATCGGCGCAGCTTTTTACCGCCGGCCGCCGCTCCGTCGAAGAAGTTTTTCGAGCGGCAGGGATCAAGGGCAACCTGTCACAGAGCGAAATGGTAAGTGTTCTGGCTAGTCCGCAGCAAACGACCGCCGAAGGCCAGAGAATGCATCTCGATATGGTGAACAGGCTTCGCGCCGTACTCGACGATCAGCGATTGGTTTCCGTGGACGCGCTATTTGCCCTAGACGATGGATTAACAAATCCTGTTCAAGGGGACACGCGCCGAGCGTCAATGGTCGCACTGGCCGGAGAACTTCGAGAGTTTGAGATGCCGCGGCCAATCTTTACGAACAGCGAAAGATACCGTTGGGCCGCGGGAACCTACAACAACCGGCACACGGAACAACAAATGCGGACCGATCTCGCAAAGGCGTTTAGTTCCACGGCCACTCAGAAGCAACGAGAAGACGCGCGAGGGCAGCTTGCGACATTTTTGCGAGACGCACTGGTGGGAATGAACTACGCGTACTATGAACCTCCAGGTTCGCAAGTTTTGCACCACAATCCGCTCTTTGTTCGGTCGCATGACTTTTCGGGAGAAACAGTCATAGGGGTAGAACAACTATGGCGGGCCCCGGAACTGTTCGGTGCGGGTTCGCCGGCCGGCGGAGGAGCGCATCTGATCGGGTCGCTTGCGGACTTGCCCTACGTGTTGTCTGAGGCGGAAGAGGACTTCATCGCTCCGGAGCACGTCCAAGCCCTGATTTGGAAACAGTTTGTTCCAGGACTTTTGAGTAGCGCGATTGTGCCGCGCTGGTGGAACGTGAGCCAGAAGGAACTGCACGCAGCAGCACTCTATCAAGTGGCCGGCGAGGAGTTACTGAAGTCTTCGATTGAGGATGCAGAATTGCGCGACAAGGTGATGACGGTACTGTTTGATCGAATGTCGCCGCAACGTTGGGTTTGGCTGGAGCGTTCCATTCGCGTGGGAGCAAGCGAAGAAATGCTGAACGGCATCATGCCAGCCGAGAGCTTCTATCTTGCCACTACGTTTCGGCAAATGTTTCCCAGTGAGCTCGCGGCCAGAAGCGCTGCGGGACGCGAACTGGAGACGCTGTCGCGCGAGAATGCGGACAGTGTAAGCACCGAGCGATTGTCTCGCGACTTCGGCATTGTGCATCCGGTGTTAGCACAGAGCTACGCGCGCGAGTTTCTTAACGTAAAGCCGTTTCCAGCTTTGAGCGGAAACTATAGCCGGTTGATGGCGGAGTGTTGGGATTCAAGCAATTTGTATTGGGCTCGGTTGGCCGATGAAATGAGCTATTCGCCGGTGCTGCTAAACCGCATGGTTCCCGACCTGACACGTCGTATGGCGGAGAAGATCTTCGCTAGTGAGTTAGAAGACTGGCCAGCGATACTTGCAGCTTTGCAAGAAACCGGGGAGGAGTTTCGACAAGGAAAAATCGCTTCCTCCTTGGGACATACAGCAGCAACCACGTCTGAAACAAATAATGGGGATACACCATGAGCAAGAAAGAAATCCTCCGTTCGTTCTGGCTCCTAATCATTCTATGTTCGTGTGTCCATTGCGGAACAATGGCGCAAGAGCCGGTGAATTCCCATATTCGTGTGGTCGTCGACCTGGTGCAACTGAATGTCGCCGTCACCGACAGCCGGGGGAACTATGTCACCGGGCTGAAACCGAGCGACTTCACGGTAATGGAGGACGGAATCCAGCAGAAAATATCCACTTTTGCCGAAGGTAACGAACCAACTCGCAGATTGACGGATGAACGCCCGGCAGAAACAGAAGCAGCTAATACAGGGGTTCAGGAAGTACAGCCAGCAGGCTACGAATCGAGTGGCGGCGACGGACACGTGACCGCTCGAGAACTAAGTGCGGTCGCGGCGGGAGCGAACGTATTTGTATTGTTCGATACCAGCAACTATATGTACCGAGGGTTCGTTTTCGCGCAAGATGCCATATCTGATTTTATTCGCTCCATGGACAACGCCGACCGAATCGCCTTCTATTCCTACAGTCGCGATTTATCGAGAGCTGCCCGGCTCACTGCGGATAGGTCGATGATTCTGCGGGGCGTGCGCGCGACGGTCGCTGGCGACGATGCAGCTCTTTACAACTGTCTGTTACTGACCGTGAAGGACGCTGGGCAATTTCCAGGACGCAAAGTCGTGGTGGTTTTCTCGAATGGGCCGGACAACGCCAGCCTTATTCCGCCGGAAGATGTGGCGGAGTTGGCTCAATCGACGGGAACGGCAATTTACATGATAAGCACGCAACAAGCCCAATTGGAACCGATCTCGACCGCTGTTTTTGAGCGCATGACGGCTGCCACCGGAGGGAAAGCGTATTTCGCGAAGAACTGGAAGGACGAACAACAAGCCTTCGCGTCGATCAAAGACGATTTGGCGCATCTCTATTCGCTCAGCTACTATCCCCAACAGAACCCCAACCGTGGGTGGCGCAGTATCACAGTAAAATTAAATTCCGAGCGTTTGAAAAAATGCCACCTACGCACGCGCAACGGATATCGTTTGCAACCTTCACAACTTTCGATGGTTGAAAATAGAGTGGGAACAGATCCACGGTGATCGCTGTGTGTAAGCATCGCCCACTGGGGCGGACGAGAACGGCGGTGGCGTTGGAGCGGAAGACCCACCCTTCGCAAAGGGCGCGAAGAATGGGGTACCCTCAAGCTCCGGGGACTCGGGCTTGAGGACCGATGGCCAGAATGAAGCCGCCGGAGTCTATGGTGCAGGCGGGGTCATGGTGCGTCGCGACTTCAATCCCATAAATTCGTAACACATCGCGAAGAGCTTCGGCACTAGGAGGCAGGCTGCTTTGTGCGCATACCACGAACGACAAGTCCGTGGAATGACTATCCCTGGTCTCTGACGGCGCACCATCATTCACTTTCCAACCAATCACATTGAAAACCGTGAGGAAATCTTGCGCATAACTGAGCGCGTCGCTGGCCGAAGGATAGTAGCAGATGCCTACCTGTTGATCAGGAAAGGCAACGAGTACCTGAATCAACACGGACTTCTGATGGGTAGTCAACCTGCGTGGAGTCATCGTTTTGCCGCAGCCAGTGATGCCACAGCGGACCACCCGGTGTCAACGATTCCAGTTACATTCTAAAGCCCGCTCTTCTTGATCGAGCGATGGCCATTGACTACTCAGCTTGACGGGGGTGATTACGCAGTGCTACAAGCTTGGCTCAGAAACCGTAACTTCGGCCGGCCAAACGGTACGGATGCTGCGTTTCCAGGTGTCCCTCCTATTTTCCAATCTAGTGAAGCGAAGATTTTCTTTACGGCATGACGAAGTTTAAGGAGATAAACGAAGCTATGAAAAAACGCGTGTTCTTTTGTGCGTTATTGATGTTGCTATCGTGTTTGATGGTGGCCGCGCAGCAAGCGCAGCAGCCTTTAACGTTCTGGTACGAATATCACGTGAACCCTGGGAAAGAAGAAGAATTCCTCAATCTGGTGAAGACTGTGGGTCAACCGGTACGCGACAAATTGATGGCCGAAGGCGTCGTGCTGGCCTGGGGCGTCGAAGCGCCACTGCTTCGCGTGCCGGACAACGCCACGCACTTGATCTGGTTCACCGTCGCAGACTACGCCGGGTTGGAAAAAGTCGACGCGGCGATGCACGAACAGATCACCAAGATGACCGAAGACTCTTCGAAACCGTCCAGTGGAAAGAAAGGCGCTACCGCTGCCGGCGCAGGCCCGATGGAACGCATGCGGGAAATTACAGATTTTGCCAAGACGCACGACTACCTCACGCGAGACCTCGTGTCCGCGGTGAGCATGAAGATGCCGCCGGCAGGAACTTTACCGTTTGTGCGCTACGCCTTCGTGAAAGTGAAGCCCGGAAAGGGCGCCGAGTATCGCAAAGCGTGGGAGAAGTACAACAAGCCGGTGTACGACAAGTTGCTGGCCGACGACACCATCCTGGCCTTCGGCCTATCTGTGGAAGATGTGCGGACCGACGGAGACTTTACGCACTACACCTGGGTCGCAACCAAGGACCTGGCATCACAGGATAAAGTACGAGCGGCGTTTCTTGCGGACCGCGATAAGCGCTCGCAGGAAGAGCAGGAAGCACTCACGCACTTGTTCACCAGCCTTACCGATCCGGATGCTGCACGAAACGAACTCGACCGATCCCTGATTTTCCACCTGCCAAGCCCGAAGTGACGAAAACCAAATTAAACCTCGCGGCCTCCGGCTAACGTCGGAGGCCGTTCTGTTCTGCGCGCAGATTGAACTACGTTCTCATCAAACGTGGTTGTCACCATCTTGGCTAGGCCGCAAGTTCACGACCATTCTTGCGTCGATCGTTCTCACGTTGAGTTAGAGAGTGTTTCCATTCAGAACACTTTTGTCCTCAAGATGAAAGACAGCGATGTTAGAGAAACATACCGATTCTCGGTGATTGCGCTCGCCACGAAAGACCTGCACAATCAACGTGAATGGTCCCTCCGCCCACCGAGGGTCGATGTTATTTCGAACGATTGACCAGATTCGCCGTATCTTCCGCGTGCTAGGCGGATTCACACTCCTGCTGATGGGAGTGGTGATGTTCTTCACACCAGGACCGGGCTGGTTAACTGTACTTCTAGGTCTAACGCTGCTCGCCGCGGAATTCGTTTGGGCGCGACGCCTGATGGACCGACTTAAGCACGAAGGCAAACGTGTGAAAGGCGCCTTCGACCGGCTCGGTAAAATCCCATCTCCTTGAGGAATATCCTATGTTGCAAGAATGGCGAGACAAGTGGGCGCTCGTAACCGGCGCCAGCGCGGGCATTGGCGCCGCCCTTGCCAAGGAGTTGGCTGCTGGAGGGACGCACCTCGTTTTGACGGCGCGGCGGGCCGATCGACTGGAACAACTTGCCGCCAGGCTTCGCAAGCAATATGGAACCCAGGCTGAGGTGGTAGTCGCGGATCTGGCGAAGGTCGATGGGCCTGCCGACGTTTATGATTTTACGCAACGCAAGAAAATTTCCATCGACCTGCTGATCAACAACGCCGGCTTCGGACAGTACGGCGAGTTGACCCAAGTCGAAAGCCAACGTTTGCTGGACATGGTCCAGGTCAATTGCGCTGCGGTGGTGCACCTCACTCGTCTGTATCTGCCGGAAATGGTTGCGCGGGGCCGCGGCGATGTACTGATTCTGGCCTCGACGGCCTCCTTCCAAGCCGTGCCGTACATCTCGACGTATGCTGCGACCAAGGCTTTCGATCTTCTATTCGCGGAGGGCTTGGCGGAAGAAATGAAGCCGCACGGAATTCGCGTTTGCGCCCTTTGTCCCGGGTCAACCGAATCCGAGTTCCACGCTTTGGCGCAGCAGGAAGAGTTCACGCTGAAACATCAGGAAACAGCCGAGAAAGTCGCCAGGACCGGTCTGCAAGCCCTGGCGGAGGGAAAGAGTTACGTCATATCCGGCCTGGGGAATTACCTGGGGGCGCAGTCGCAACGACTGGTCCCTCGGCGTGTGGTAACCCATATTGCCGGCAACATGTTCCGGCCCAAAAAGAAGTCCTGAAGCGCCACCGGGGCCAATGGATTTCGGGGGTCCCCGGCTGCAACTCACGTTGGAATCCTGGGTTCTATGTGGAGTAGATTCAGAAGGCTACCCGTTACGGCTGGCGGGAACTTTCCTTGTCCCAGGCCGGAAATACTAAAGAAAGCAGGCGCCGTCCAGGAAATGCCAATCGACCCACAGGAGAGAGACGACGCTTTGCTGCGGCGTTCGGCGAAGGGCGATGAGGAAGCCTTCGCATGTTTATACCAGCGGCATCAGGCGGCTATCTACCGATTCGCTTTGAGGATGTCGGGCAATCCCTGGGCAGCGGAAGAAATTGTTCAGGATGTTTTCATGACTTTGGTGCGTGAGCCCAAGAAGTATGACCCGCAGCGTGGGGCGCTGGGCGCGTTTTTGTATGGCGTCGCGCGCAATCGCGTGATGAAACATCGTGAGCGTGCTCCGCGCGAGCTTCCGTTGGAAGAAAGTGGCGAGATTACGGGAGAAACGATGGCGCGGATTACAGACCATCGCACTCCAGCGCACTGGGCGGAATTTGGCGAGCGGCGGGCGCATGTGCGCGCGGCCGTCCTGGAATTACCGGTGGAGTTTCGCGAGGCAATTGTTTTGTGCGAACTGGAAGAGTTGAGTTACGAGGAAGCGGCGAAGGCGTTGGATTGCCCGATAGGCACGATACGATCGCGTTTGCATCGAGGAAGGGCGCTGCTGCTGGCAAAACTGGAAATGTTGCGTGATGTTCCGAGACGTGCGAGCGCCGGACGTTAAGAGTTCGATTGAGGAGAAGTGATTATGAATTGCGCAGAATTCGCCATGGCGGGACTGGATTTGGGATCCGTGAAAACGGAAGGGCCGCTGCAACTGGCGGCCCGAGCCCATCTGGCGGTCTGCCCGCATTGCGCGGCATTGCACGAGAATTGGCAGGCACTGCGCGGTGATCTGCGCGAGTTGGGTGCCGAGACGCTGACGGCAGAGGCGTCACCGCGCGTCGAGATGCGTTTGCGTCAGGAATTTCGAACCAAGCACAAGACTTTGAGGAGTTATCGCATCGCTGCTTTTGCCGGATGGGGATTGGCCGCCGCCGCTGTGTTGCTGGGAACTTTTTCGTGGCTGAACTGGAATTACGAGAAGAAGAATCTGCAAGTGGCCGGCGGAATCACAAGTTCGAAAATGAATACAACGGCGACTACGAACATACGTACGAATAACGTGGCCCCGGCCGGACCGGAATTGGGCGAGACGTTGGTCGCCTCTAATGATTCTGGGGATTTCACGCTGCTGCCCGGCACGATGCCCGGAACCCTGGACGATGCCATGGTGGTGCGCGTGCAAATGCAGCGGAGCGTTCTCGGTTCGCTGGGACTGACGGTGAACGAGGATCGCTCGACAGATTGGATTCAGGTCGATTTGCTGGTAGGAAACGACGGGCAACCGCAAGCAGTGCGATTGCCGCAATCGACTGACTAGATTTTTCGGCGTTACACCCACAGAGCAGGAGAGAAGAGGAGAAGATAATGACGAGGAATAGGAAGAATTGCCTGCTGGGAGGACTGCTATTGTTTGGCGCTGTGGCGCTGGGCGCGCAAGAACCTCCGCCGGGACCACCGCCGGGTCCGGACGCGATGTCCATGGAAGGCGGACCAGGAGGCCCGATAGGCGGGCGCATGGAGATTCTGGGATTCGGCGAAATGCACTCAGGAAAAGTGGTTACCGGTGCGCCGTACAGTGCCGTGGCGGTAATGGAATCGCAGCAGTCCCTTGCGGATGGCAATAGCATCAATCGCAAAATTCAGTCGAACGTTTTTCGCGATAGTCAGGGCCGGGTACGTCGAGAGACGACATTGCCGGGCGTTGGACCGCTAGCTGCTTCGGGTCAACCGCGTTCGTTCGTGATGATCCACGATCCGGTCGCTTCGACGGCTTATATTCTGCATCCCGACACGAAGATTGCGGACCAACTTCCAGGCCCCAAGGGCGGCGGACAAAAGTTCAAGGGTGATCTACAAGACCGGTTCTCGGCGCGCATGGAAAAAGAAATCGCCGATGGCACGGTGAAGAAGGAAGACTTGGGCGTGCAGACGATCAACGGAATTAGTGCGCAGGGCACACGCTTTACGCGCACCATCCCCGTGGGACAGATCGGCAATAACAAAGCGATCGTCATCACCAACGAGCGCTGGTATTCGGCGGATCTGCAAGCGGTAGTGAAAAGCGTGCGCACGGACCCGCGTCAAGGGCAGACCACGTACACTCTGACAAACATTCAGCGCACGGAACCGGCGGCCACATTGTTTACGGTGCCTTCGGATTACACGGTGAAGCAGGCGCAACGCGGAGGTCCCGGATCGCGCAGGCGTGGCCCGGGCCCCGGCTCCGGCCCTGGTGCACCTGCGGATGCGCCCGCGGCACCACCAGCGGAATAACGACAACTCGATCTTCTCTCCTGAAGACGGCACGCCCTTTCTGCAGCGACCCCCATTGCTGCGGAAGGGGCGTAGTCGTGTTTGGACGGCATCAGGGCACAGATATTGGTCGTGTTCGCAGTCGCGTTCGCAGAATACGAAGACATTTTCTGGTACTCAGCGATACAATTCCCG
>DASXLU010000028.1:0-2467 GCA_036496065.1 Candidatus Acidiferrum sp. | reverse complement strand
GCGCGCTCGGCAAGGCGCTTGTAGTAGCGGAATAAATCGATGGAATCTTTGAGGTGCGAAGTTGTAAATTGGTGCGCCATGGCAGAATTGTGCTGCTAAGGGGCAGGCAAAGCAAGCGGGTGAGGGAGAAAAATGTTTTGCTTTTTCTTCGCCTGCGTGATATTGTCCTGCCGCTGTCATTTCCCGTCCCGGTCCGTCCAAAACAAAGCCACGATTTTCACAAATAAGGGAGAAACGTTATGACCATCGGACAAATGATGCTAGGCGAATTTGAGCAAGAGATGCAGAACACGCGAAAAGTATTGGAGCGCGTTCCCGACGAAAAGTGGGACTGGAAGCCTCACGAGAAGTCCGGCACGCTCGGCTGGTATGCCTGGCACGTTAGTACGTTGCCGGGTTGGGCTGCGTTCACGATTAAGAAAGACAAATTAGACTACGCTCCGGTAGACGGCAAGTCAGAGTATGAGACTCCCAAGGTGAACAACAAAAAAGAAGCGCTGGCGGAATTCGACAAGTGCGTTGCGGAGTCGCGCGAGGCGCTCGGCACAGTGAGCGATGCGGATATGATGAAGCCGTGGACGCTACTTGCTGGCGGCCAAACGATATTCTCGATGCCGCGAGTGGCGTGCCTGCGCGGCATGGTGTTTAATCATTTGATTCATCATCGCGGTCAGCTTACGGTGTATTACCGCATGCTGGATATTCCGGTGCCGGGCCTTTACGGGCCGAGTGCGGACGAGGCGACTCCACCACCGGCAGCGGCTAAAGCCGGCGCGAACGATTGATCAGCTCATTGATCACCAACGAACAAGTACGGATTGATTGCGGCAAACGCGGGGGCGGGCGGTAGCTTGCGCCGTCAGCCCCTGCACGAATTCCTACCTTTGGTTCTTCCCGCTATAATGAAGTCTGGCCCTCCGAGGTGATCGATGGAAACTCCCGTCATACTTTCTGCGGTACGCACGCCCATTGGAAAATTCCAAGGAGGACTCTCTGGATTTAGCGCCACGGAACTTGGTGGCAAGATCGTAGCCGAAGCGGTTCGCCGCGCTGGCCTCGAAGGCAAGCAAGTCGACGAAGCGATTCTCGGCAACGTGGTGCAAGCCGGGCTAGGACAAAATCCTGCGCGTCAGGCCGCACTGAAGGGTGGCTGCGATCCACGCGTGGCAGCCATGACGATCAATAAAGTATGTGGTTCGGGGCTGAAGGCTGTTGCGCTTGCGGCACAAGCCGTGCAACTGGGTGAGAGCGAAATTGTCGTCGCCGGTGGCATGGAGTCCATGTCGAACTGTCCGTACCTGCTGCCGAATGCGCGCACCGGTTACCGCATTGGCGATCAGAAAGTGGTCGATTCCATGATCTGGGACGGATTGTGGGACGCCTACGAAAATTTTCACATGGGCAACACTGGCGAACTGGTTGCCGAGAAATATGGAATCACCCGCGAAGAGCAGGACAAGTTCGCGCTGGAAAGTCACCAGAAAGCCATTCGTGCGCGCAAATCCTGTTTCTTTGAGGCGCAGATTCTTCCGATCGAAGTGCCGCAAAAAAAGGGCGAGCCGCTGGTGATTAAATATGACGAATCGCCGCGGGAAGATACCACGCTCGAGGCGCTAGCCAAGCTGAAGCCCGCGTTCAAGAAAGACGGCACGGTTACGGCTGGCAACGCTCCGGGAACAAACGATGGCGCGGCAGCGTTGGTGGTGACCAGCGCACGAAATGCCGAGCGGCTAGGCAAACAGCCCATGGCGCGCATCGTGGCTCAGGCCGTCAGTGGAGTGGAACCCAAGTGGGTGATGATGGCGCCCGTCGAGGCAGTGGAAAAATTGCTCGCGAAAACGGGATGGGATCGCGACAAGGATGTGGACCTGGTTGAGCTGAATGAAGCCTTCGCGGTGGCTGCTATCGCCGTTACACGACAGTTGCGGCTCGATCCCGGCAAGGTGAACGTGAACGGCGGCGCGGTCGCCCTCGGCCATCCTATCGGCGCTTCCGGAGCTCGAATACTCGTGACCCTTTTGTACGAACTGCAGCGGCGCGGTTTAAAGCGCGGAATCGCCGCGCTGTGCCTCGGCGGGGGCAATGCAGTTGCTCTCGCAGTGGAGCGGTTTTAAACAAAGACTCCGGGACGGATGTTGTAATTATTCCGTCCCATCCTGCCATGATTCGGTCAGATTCTCGCCGGCGAGTGACCCTCATCCCTTCTTGTGCTTGAAGAATTCCACCTGCCTCAGGCGTTTCTCGGCTTCTTTCTTCGTTTTGTAGGGGCCGCCCAGATTTTTCTTTCCGGATTCCGAAACCACCTTATAGCCGCCTTCCACTTTCTTGATCATGGGTTCACCTCACCTCATTGGATAGCAAATCTCGACTTCATCGAAAATGTGCACCATCGCAGAAGTTTGCTCCATACACGAATCAAGGGAGCAATTCGTCTGCATCGTTGGATGGAATGGGCACTACGAGCCGG
>DASXLU010000027.1:0-4783 GCA_036496065.1 Candidatus Acidiferrum sp. | reverse complement strand
ATTTGGATTCAAACAGATGCGCAAATCAACCCGGGAAACTCCGGTGGCCCGCTGATGAATTCGCGCGGCGAAGTGATCGGATTGAATACGCAGAAGCTGATCAAGAAAAATGTGACCGGGATTGGATTTGCGCTGAGCGCGACGGATCTGCTGAATGTTCTACGACGATTTTACCCGCCGGCAAATTCTCCTGCTGCGGCCAACAAAGGCGCCACGCCGGAAAAAGTTTCTGCATGGGGCGCTGCGCCGGAACCTCAAGTGTTGGCCGCGGAATCTGCCACAATCGCAACCGGCACCGTTATTCTCACGGACCCGAACGGCGCGGAGATTTTTGTGGACGAGAAATTCGTCGGCAATATTCCGGCGACGCTTTCGCTGCCCGTTGGGATGCACCGGTTCGCGGTGCGAGTGAAGGGATCGGCGGGGTGGACACGGCAGGTTGAGGTACTGAAAGGCAGCCAAGTTACACTGAAGGCGGACCTCGCTGTCACCCCGGCTCGGTGACACGCGACACATTGCTCCGGCAGTACCCCTGTGCTAGCATCGCGTCGTTAAGAAGAGCGGACCAGGGAGATATTTCGTTTCGCCTTCGCCCCGCTTTACGGGACCCAGGTAGGGCCTCGCTCTCCTTCAAAACTAACCAACACGCCAGGCGCCGGCCCGCGCCTGCTTTTTTCACGGCGGACCTTCGCCCGGTGACCCAGTTGGTCACACCTACGCGGAGGTTTGTGATGAAAATCTATCCAACCAAGGACATCCGAAACGTTGGCATTGTAGGCCACGGCGGCACCGGAAAAACGCAACTGGTGTCGTCGTTACTGTTTACCGCCGGAGCGACGCAGCGCTTTGGCAAAGTTGCGGAAGGAACAGCTCCAACGGATTGGGACGAAGAAGAAATAGCACGGAAAATATCAATTCAAACGGGTCTGGCGTATGCGGAGTGGCCGTGCACGTTGTGCTCGGGCAACACCGTGAAGATTAATCTGATCGACCTGCCGGGATATTCGACGTTTATCACCGAAACAAAAGCCTCGCTCATCGCCGCCGATGCCGCCCTGATTACGGTTGACGCGCACGTCGGCGCCCAGGTGACTACCGAAAAAGTTTGGGATTATTGCGCAGAGTACGACATACCGCGCGCGTTTGTGCTGACCTGGATGGATCGCGAACTGGCCAGCTTTGAACGCTCGCTGGAGTCGCTGCAACAAGTTTTTGGCCGCACGGTTATTCCGCTGCAGATGCCCATCGGCAGCGAAAAAGCTTTCCGCGGCGTGATTGATTTGGTGTCGATGAAGGCGCATATGTACACGCCGGACGGCGACGGCAAAGCCACCATCGAGCACATTCCGGACGCGCTGATGGATGAAGCGCAGGAAGCGCACGAGCGGCTGGTGGAAATGATCGCCGAGGGCGACGACGAGATGATGGAGGAATTTTTCCGCGAAGGGACGATTCCGGTGCAAGACCTGATTCCCGCGGTGCGCAAAGCGATCGTGGCAGAAAAGATTATTCCGGTGCTGATGATTTCGTCTTCGCGCAATGTGGGAAACGCGAGCCTGCTGACGTTTCTGGCGGACGTCTTCCCGCATCCGGATGAGCACGCGCAGGTGGGCTTCAAGGAGCCGGGCGGCAAGGGAGAGCGGATCGATCGGAAATACGATGACGGGCAGCCGCTGTCCGTGTTCGTGTTCAAGACGCTGGCGGATCCGTTTGCGGGGCGCATCAATTATTTCAAGGTAAAAACCGGCATATTGAAAAATGATGCGACGCTGCAAAATTTCAACCGCAATACGCCGGAACGCTTTCAGCACACCATGCTGGTGCAGGGCAAGCAGTTCACCGAAGTGCAGGAATTTCACGCAGGCGACATCGGCGCAATTGCCAAGCTGAAAGAGACCATTACGGGCGACACGCTCGGCGAAAAAAATGGCGGGCTGATTTACTACCAGCCGGTGCAATTGCCGGAGCCTTCGATTACGTTTGCGGTGGAGCCAAAAACGCGCGCCGATGAAGACAAAATTGGCGTGGCCATACATAAGATGATGGAAGAAGATCCGGCGCTGCGCTTTTCGCGCGACCCGCAGACCAAGGAGTTTCTGCTTGCGGGAAATGGGCAGCAACATGTGGAAGTGGTCGTGGCCAAGCTGCAAAAGCGCTACAACGTGAACATGACGCTAAAGCCGCCCAAGGTGGCGTACCGGGAGACAATTCGCGGCAAAGCGGATGCGGAAGGCAAACACAAGAAACAGTCTGGCGGGCACGGGCAGTTTGGCGTTTGCCGCGTGAAGTTCGAACCGATCGAACGCAGCAAAGGCATCGACTTCGTGGACGATATTTTTGGGGGCTCGATTCCGAAGAACTGGATACCTTCGGTGGAGCGGGGCATTCGCGAGGCTGCCGCGCGCGGGTATCTTGCGGGATTCCCGATGACGGATTTTCGCGCGACGGTGTACGAGGGGAAATACCACGATGTGGATTCCTCGGATATGGCGTTCAAGATTGCCGGATCGCTGGCGTTTAAGGAAGCCATGAAGCAGGCGCGGCCTGCGCTGCTGGAACCGGTGATGCATGTGGAGGTGTATGCGCCGGACCAGTATTCGGGCGACTTGATGGGCGACCTGAGTTCACGGCGGGGCCGGATCGAAGGCAGCGAATCGCGGGGCCACAACGTTATCGTGAAGGCGCAGGTTCCGTTTGCCGAGATGCTGTCGTATGCCACGGATTTGACGTCCATGACGCAGGGCCGGGCGAGCTACTCGATGGAGTTCTCGCATTACGACTACGTGCCGCCCGAGTTGGCGGAGAAGGTGATCGCGGCGCATAAGGCTGCTCACGGCGAGGCGCTGGTGGAGGAGGAAGCCTAGAAGGACTCGGCAGCACAACTTCGGTGGGATTGCGGGGTTCTGGACTGACGCGAACGCGGACACCGGAAAGCTTAGTAAGGACGGAAAGTGCAAGGAATTTGCTGCAAACGTACTGAAGTTTGCAAATTGTTGCCCGCGCAGGAGTTAGAGTGAATGTAAATGAATGATATAAAGAGGGTTAAATGTGGGTTAGTTGGTATGTGAAGTGCTCGTAACCATCGTCCCGGTATTGGGCCAAGTGTCCGCAACAAAGGAGAACCTTATAGGATGACGAGAATGTTCAAGGGAGGTACCTATCTGCTGGTTGCCGCGTTTGTCATGGCCTTCCTGCTGTCCGGGGGAATCGCCAAGGCAGACGGTGTGGACCACCATGACGACAGTCAATGGTCGTCCAATAACGGCGACGGATTAAACGGTGATTTCAAGAATTCCAATGACGACGGCGATTGGAATGGCTGGGAAAACGGCGATCGCGACGGCAACGGCGACTGTGACCAGGGTGGTGGTGGTAAGGACAAAGACCCGAAGTCGACGCCCGAACCGTCCAGCTTGGCTCTCCTATCCGTTGGCATGTTCGGCTTGGCGGCTTTCCTGAGGCGTCAAAAAATCACTTTGACGGCTCCCAAGGCTGTATAAGCCGCAGTCACTGTACGTAAAATCTTTCCATCAAGGCCCTCCTAGAGAGGGCCTTTTTTTGCGCCGAGGGAACGACTTTTGCGCACGCTCTGGAGAGGGTCGACGGCGTAAGGCAAGTAAATCAAGCGAGGGCACGAATCAGCGTGGGTGGCTCAGGTCCACTTGGGGAGAAACATTCCGGTGCGACGCGCATGCTCGTCGAAGCCGGGTCCGAATTCCTGCCGCAAAAACATTTCTTCGCGTCGCGCTTTGTAATAGAACATCACCAGCAGAATCAAGAAGCCAAGCCAACCTCGCAGATGACCCTTGATCATGGCAGTCCCGAAAGCTGCGAGGAGGAGGCCCGTGTAGATTGGGTGGCGAATCCAGCGATACGGGCCGGTGCCGACCAGTTCGTGCTGGTCTTTTAGCGTAACAACGCCGCTCCAATTCCGCCCCAAGCTAAAACGCGCCCAAATCGCTATGGCGACGCCAAGAAAAGTGAGAAAGAGACCTGCGTTCCAGAGAGTGGCGGTGTCTGGAAGAGGTTTCTGTTCGAACGGAGGCCATTTCCAGACACGTTCGAAAATCAGCCAAAATCCCAACAGCGCCGGTGCAGTATGTTGGGTAATTTCCCAGAGCGACTCACGTTTTTTGCTTTTCTTGATGGTAAAACGCATCACGAGCCAGACTGCGGCTAAAACCATCCAGCACCAACTTGCCAGCCTCGCCGCTTCCTCCGCATTCCATGAACTAGTGAGAATTTCGTGGTGCACGTTTAATTCACTCCAAATCTAAAGATCGTTTTATCACGAGTGTGGGAAGCGCTCGCGTTCTGCGTGCACGACTCTCACAAGGATTCGATGGCGCGTTGGGCCCAGCTTAGCGTGGTTTCTGCTAGTTCGTGGAGTACCTGGGCATCTGTTTTGCCCGAGCGTTTCAGAACGTGAAAGGAATGATCGGCCGAGTCGATCACATGCAGCGTTGCAGGCGCACCGAGTTTGTCGCAAATAGGGCGCAGGAGCGTGAGATCGGCGAGGGGGTCGCGGGTACCTTGTAAGAACAGCATAGGCAACGAAACTCTTGCCAAATGGTCGGCGCGTTTTGTGCTTGGGCGATTTGGCGGATGAAGTGGAAAGCCGAAGAAGACGATGCCGTGAACGTGTTCGAGGTGCTGTTGCGCGGCGGCCTGCGACGTCATGCGACCACCCATCGATTTGCCTCCCGCAAGCAAGGGCAGGCGCGGAGCAAGGCGTTGGGCCGCTTGCACCGCGGCAAACACGGTGGCGGTGAGGACGGCGGGC
>DASXLU010000026.1:0-15347 GCA_036496065.1 Candidatus Acidiferrum sp. | reverse complement strand
CACGGTGAATGAGCTGCCAACCTGAGCCAGCAGTCCTCCCGTCCCAATTTTGTAGACGGAAATCGAGGCGTCGTTGAAGTTAGCGACGTAGAGATAGGTATTGGTGGGATCGATCACCCCATAGAGGGGAGAGTTCCCGGTTGCGACCGACACCGGCGCAAGGGGAGTCAAGGCGCCCGTTACCGGATCAATTTTGTACTGGAAGACACTTCCAGTTGCTCCCGGGCCCGCATCCACGACGTACGCGTACGTACCGGTTTTGTCGATCAGAATATCCGTTGGACTGGTGAGATTGGTCGTGATTGGATTCGAGCCGATCGCAGTCAGTGCGCCTGCTCCGCTAACGAGATCGGTTGTTTGCTTGATCGAGAAGCTATACAGTCCCGCGACGCCCGACGGACCAGGATTGGAGTTCACCAGATAAATGAATCTACCTGTGGGATCGATGGCGGCTTTGGACTGGCCCGACGCAGTCGAGGTAGGTGTGCCCGGGTTAGCATCTGCCGTCACCGCACCCGACGTATAATTCACGTCGTACTGCACAAGCTTGCTGAGCTGGTCGATGGCGTAAAAGTAGTGCCCCGAAGGGTGAACAAGCACTTGCTGCAGGCCGGAGATGAACGCGGAAGTTGCGACCGGTGTGAATGCGCCAGTTGCGGCATCGACCGACCATTCGGTGAGCACCCCGCCTGAACCGCCCGAGTCCGCGTTAAACGCAAAGCGGGCCGCTGCAGCCTGAACCGTGAGACTCCCGGTACCGGTCAGCGCGGTTTCCGTCGCGGTGATCGTCGATGTACCAGTGGCGGCGGCGATCGCAATGCCGTTCGAAGAACCGATTGTGGCCGTCGCGGTGGTTCCAGAAGCCCAAGTAACTGCCCCGGTGAGCGGTTGCGTCGTACCGTCACTAAGTAGTTCGAGCGCCGTGTACGACACGGTCGAACCAACGGAAACCGTATCTGTTCCTGGAGTCACCTGCAGTCCGACAACTACCGGCGTGCCAGTGACGGTCAAAACCGTGCTGCCGGTTACGCCGCTCAGCGTCGCGGAAATCGTGGTGGCACCAGGATTGACGGCGGTTGCCAAGCCTGCTGCAGTAATTGTGGCGTTCACTGTCCGACTGGAGGACCAGTTGACCTGTGAGGTGAGGTCCTGCGGGGGTCCACTCGAATAGGTTCCCATGGCGGTGAATTGCTGTGTTGCAGCAGGGGCGAGCGAAGGTGTTGCAGGCGTGACCGCGATGGACACAAGCTGTGGTGATGCGGTGACGGTCAATACGGCAGCCGACGAAGTGACTCCGTTGAAGCTCGCAGTGATATTTGACGTGCCGCCGGCTACTCCAGTGGCCAACCCTCCGGTGGAAATCGAGGCAACCGTTGTGCTCGAGGATGCCCAGGTGGCAGAACTGGTCACATCCTTTGAGGTATTGTTCGAGTAGTTCGCAGTCGCGGTGAATTGCTGGGTGGCTGCAACTGCAATGTTCGCCGAAGTCGGCGCAACCGAAACGCTGACGACCTTGGGGCTGCTACCTCCGCAACCTACGACCAAAGATATGGACAGCATCAAGATCGCTGCCAGTGCGATTGCACTGTAATTTCTCTTCATAACGCCTCCTCAGCGCGGGGAAAACCGAAAGAGTTTGCAGAGGCAACTGCGTACACTACGGGCTATAGCGAAATGGGCGGTTGGATAGACTATCTATCGCGTGCGAGCCCCACTTCTAACGATTTCGTCGAAACGTAGAAAAGCCTCTGTTCGAACGACGATACTGGATTCGAGCGTGAAGACAAACGCTTTGCAAAGCAGGTGATGTTGTTTCGATAAACAGTATCGAGTTGAGGATTGTCACGAAACATTAAGAAACGTTAGTATATCGAACCTGGCACCTTGCGACTTACCGGCGGATAATTCCTGGCGATAATCATGCGACCCTTTATGGCGCCGGGCATCCAAGCTTTGGCCCTATGACACGACTACAAACGACGGAAGACCGCCGACTGGAAGAATCTCGCCTGCGCACCAAACACTGGAAGCGCTGGGGGCCTTATTTATCGGAGCGACAGTGGGGCACCGTGCGCGAGGACTATAGCGCCTACGGCACGGCTTGGGACTATTTCCCGTTCGACCATTCGCACATGCGGGCGTACCGCTGGGGTGAAGACGGGATTGGCGGGATTTGCGACCGCCACCAGAAGATATGTTTTTCGCTGGCGATGTGGAATGGGCGAGACCCCATTTTGAAAGAGCGGCTGTTCGGTCTATCGGGCACGCAGGGCAATCACGGTGAAGACGTAAAGGAATATTACTTCTACCTGGATTCCACGCCGACGCACAGTTACATGCGCATGCTGTACAAATATCCTCAGGCGGAATTCCCGTATCGATTGCTGGTGGAAGAAAACCAGAGGCGAGGCCGCAGCGCCCCGGAATTTGAACTATTGGACACCGGAGTATTCGCCGAAAAGAAATATTTCGACGTGATGATCGAGTACGCCAAGGGCGATGTGGAAGATATGCTCATCCGCATCACCGCGACCAACCGAGGTCCGGAGCGCGCGCCGCTACATTTGCTGCCGACACTCGTGTTTCGCAATACGTGGTCGTGGGGCGGCGATCCCAGGCGTCCGGTGGTACGCAGGTCGCCCGATGTTGCTGGCACAATCTGTGCCGAGGCGGAGCACTGGGAATACGGGAAGCGCTGGCTGTTGGCTTCGGGTAAGCCGCAACTACTTTTCACAGAGAATGAAACAAATTTTGTGAAGGCATTCAACTTCAAGAACCGCACGCCGTATGTGAAAGATGGATTCGGCGAATATTTGATTCACGGTAATGTGGGCGCGGTGCGACCGGATGGCGCGGGAACAAAATTCGCGGCCCATTACGATCTACAGCTCAATCCGGGTGAGACCGTGGTGGTGAAGCTACGCTTCACGGACCGTGAGCCGCTTGCCGATCTCGATCCAGAATCGCAGATGGTGGGTACAATTTCGGGACCGGGATATGCGGAGCGTCCGCAAGGAATTCCCGCAGCAAATGATTTTGGCGAAGGCTTCGACGCGCTGTTCGACCTGCGACAAAAAGAAGCAGACGAATTCTATACGGCGAGATTGCCCAAGAATCTCTCGGAAGATGCGCGCAGAGTGATGCGCCAGGCCTACGCGGGAATGCTGTGGTCCAAGCAGTTCTACCACTACGACGTAAGAAGCTGGCTGGATGGCGATCCTGGCGAGCCACCTCCGCCTCCAGAACGTCTGCAAGGCCGAAACAAAGACTGGACCAACTTATATAACGAAGACATTCTCTCGATGCCCGACAACTGGGAATATCCCTGGTATGCCGCGTGGGATCTGGCTTTCCACTGCATTCCGCTGGCGATTGTCGATTCGGATTTTGCCAAGGATCAGCTCATACTTTTGTTACGCGAATGGTACATGCACCCAAACGGCCAGCTGCCCGCGTACGAATGGGCACTTGGCGATGTGAATCCGCCGGTGCACGCGTGGGCCGCTTGGCGCGTTTACAAAATCGATCGCAGGATGCGCGGTGTGGGCGATCGTGCGTTCCTGGAAAAAGTATTTCACAAACTTTTGTTGAACTTCACCTGGTGGGTCAATCGCAAAGACCCGGATGGCCACAACATTTTTCAAGGCGGGTTTCTCGGTCTCGACAACATTGGATTGTTTGACCGTTCGGCGCCGCTGCCCACCGGGGGACATCTGGAACAGTCGGATGGCACAAGTTGGATGGGCATGTATTGCCTGAATATGCTGGCGATCGCACTGGAACTGGCGAAGGACGACATCGCCTACGAAGATGTGGCCAGCAAGTTTTTCGAACACTTCGTCAACATTGCCCACGCGATGAATGATATCGGCACAATTGGCAAATCGCTCTGGGATCCGGAAGACGGCTTCTATTACGATTTGCTGCATCTTCCGAGCGGCGACGAGTTCTTCATGAAGATCCGATCGATGGTGGGGCTGATCCCATTGTTTGCCGTGGAAACGCTGGAACCAGAAATCGTGAATCGTTTGCCCGGATTCAAGCGGCGAATGCAGTGGTTCATCGACAACCATTCGGACGCGCCGGAGCATATCGATATGTCGCAACGTTCCGCGCGGGGTGTGCGCTACCTCCTATCGCTGGTGAACCGCAATCAGTTGCGCCGCGTTTTGGCGAGGATGCTGGACGAGTCGGAGTTTCTGTCACCACATGGAATTCGCGCGCTTTCGCGCTACCACCTGGACCATCCCTACGAATTCCGCATGGACGGATTCGCGAGCAAAGTGGACTATGAGCCTGCGGAATCGACCACTGGGGTTTTCGGCGGAAACTCCAACTGGCGCGGGCCGATTTGGTTTCCCGTGAATTATCTGCTGATCGAGTCTCTGCAAAAGTTTCACTATTACTTCGGCGAAGACTTCAAAGTGGAGTTTCCCACCAACTCAAAGAACAACGCGGACCTGTGGCAAATCGCGGCGGAAATTTCACGGCGCTTGACGCGCATTTTCCTGCGGGATAAGAACGGAAAGCGGCCGTTTGCCGGCGGAGAAGATATTTTCAACAGCGATCCCAACTGGAGCGACCTGATCCTCTTTTACGAATATTTCCACGGAGATAATGGCGCGGGCTTGGGAGCCAGCCATCAAACCGGCTGGACGGGGTTAGTGGCCAAGCTTCTCGAGCAAAGCGGAGAATAGCGCGTGCCTTTTCTCGCAGAAGTGCAATTCGGCCGCGAGATTTGCGGGAACCTGGACGCGGCGGAAGAGCGCGAGTGGCTGGTTACGAATGGCCTCGGGGGCTTTGCTTCGGGTACGGTGGCGGCAACTTCGACCAGGCGCTACCACGGATTGCTCCTCGCGGCGCTGGAACCTCCTTCAAAACGAACTTTGCTTGTGGCAGCGCTGGATGAAACGGCGCGATACCTTGACAACTCCTTTTCGCTGGCCACGAATCGGTGGATGAGCGGCTCTGTCTCGCCGAACGGCTATCTGCAAATTGAGAGCTTTCACCTGGAAGGCATGAAGCCGGTCTGGCGCTATGCGTTGGCGGACGCGATTCTCGAAAAACGGGTGTGGATGAAACAGGGTGAAAATACCACGTACGTCCAATACACCGTCATTCGCGCAAGTGGCGCAGTGGACCTTGAGAGCAAAGTCTTGGTTACCTATCGGGATTTTCATGCCACATCGCATGCGCAGGGCGTTCGCATGCAGATTGAGCCCGTGCAAAATGGCCTGCGGGTGCTGGCATTTGATGGCGCGATTCCGTTCTATCTGAGAAGCGATAAGGCTTCATTTGAAGCGCATAACGAGTGGTACCGCGACTATTTCCTGCCGGCCGAACGCCAACGGGGGCTCGACGATTACGAAGATCGCTTGTACGCGGCCAGCTTCCATTGCCAGTTGCTTGCAGGACAAAGCGTAACGATTGTGTTTTCCACGGAGTCAACGGCAAGCCTGGATGGAGATCAAGCTCGTACCGATCAGTCGAACTACGAGTGGAAGCTGTATAAATCCTGGCAAACGAAGCATGCAGCCGTCTGCAATTCGCCTGCGGAAGACGAGCCGAGTTGGCTGTGGCAACTCGTGCTGGCAGCGGATCAGTTTTTGGTGAAGCGCGCGACGAACGACAATCCTGACGGTCGCACAATCATCGCCGGATATCCCTGGTTCGGAGATTGGGGTCGCGACACGATGATCGCTCTGCCGGGGCTGACTCTCGCGCTCGGCCGGCCGGAGATAGCGCGGCAGATTCTATTGTCGTTCGTGAAATACATTGATGGTGGAATGCTCCCCAATAACTTCCCCGACGCTGGAGGCACTCCGCAATACAATTCGGTCGATTCGGCGCTGTGGTATTTCCAGGCAGTACGAGAATATTTCGCTGCGACCCAAGATTTGAATCTGCTCAGTGAACTATTTCCTGTACTGACGGAAATCGTGGATGCGCACGTCCGCGGTACTCGCTTCCAAATCAAATTGGATCCGAACGACGCGCTGTTGTTCGCGGGAACGGCGGGCGTTCAACTCACGTGGATGGACGCAAAAGTGGGCGACACGGTGATTACGCCGCGCATTGGCAAGCCGGTGGAAGTGAATGCGCTGTGGATCAATGCGTTGCAAAGCATTGCAGAGTTTTCACGGTTACTGCTGCGGCCCGGGCAGGGCTACGTTAAGCTGGCAGAAAAAGCCTCCAAGAATTTCCAGAGATTCTGGAATTCGTCGCGAAATTCCTGCTTCGATGTCATCGACGCGCCGGGCCTTGGAAACGATGCCGCGCTGCGGCCGAATCAAATTTTTGCGGTATCGTTGCCCGTCAGCCCGCTAGACAAGCAGCAGCAGCGCGGGGTTGTCGATACTGTCGCGCAAAATCTTTTGACTTCATTTGGACTGCGAACGCTGGCCCCATCCGATGCGGGATACAAAGGCAAGTTCGCGGGTGGTCCAAGCGAGCGCGATTCTGCTTACCATCAGGGAACTGTTTGGCCCTGGCTGCTAGGCCCGTTCGCGTTGGCGCATTTCCGGGTCTATGCGAATCGCGAGACGGCACAGAGTTTTCTGGAGCCTTTAGGGAAAACGATCTATGCGGCGGGCTTGGGCACGATCGGCGAAGTCTATGGAGGCGATGTACCATTCCCGCCGGGCGGCTGCATTGCGCAGGCCTGGAGCGTGGCGGAAACCATTCGTGCCTGGCAGGCTCTTAGCGGCAACGCAAGTTCGGGGCGGAGCTAGCCGAAACTGAGCTCGTTCAAGTCTCCGAACCAGTCCAAAACCGCTCCAAAAAGGTTCCGCAACCGCCCAAAATCAAGCCAAAACCGCTCTCCAGCCGCACAAAATCGCACCAAAAATGCGCAAAAGTCACTTCAAGGCCAAGCTAAGTCCTTTAAAATCGATGTATCCCCGCCTACGGTTTGCTCGCTGTTTCCTGCTCAGTTTCTTCGCGTGGAGCTTCCGTCCAGGTTTTGTCCGGATTATAAGTGGTAATGGATGCAGCAGCTTTGGTGCCACCAGCACCAAGATCCTTCTCCTGAACGGTCCCGTCCTGATTGACCAAGAATGTCTTCACGCCAGTCGTTGCATATTCCACAGGCGCCGCGACCGCCGCGAAGCCGCCCATCATTTTGCCTTGGACGAAATAATCGCGAGCGCCTCCCTGTGCGTTGCTTCCCTGAGTTTTCAAGATTCGGAAGATGTACCCGTGGTAGAGGAACGGCTCGCCCGGTTCGGTTAACTCGTAACCCTGAGAAATAGCTTTGGCGATGGGATCCGCGAGCGGGCTCGGGGGTTCACTGTCTTTCGCTTCCCAGTAGAGGCCATTGTGCTTATCGGGGTCGCTCATGATGTTTTGCGCGTATTCGCGTATGGCGCCAGCGTCTTTCTGATCCGCATAGGCAAAGTCGATTTGCGCCTGCACGATATCGCGCAGAAACGCGATGGCGTCCAATTCGTTGCGACCAATGCGGCGCGCAAGGATCTCCGTGCGCGCGGCCGAAGTGTCGAAGCGAAAGGCATCGCCATCCTTGATGATGGGGATTGGCAAAGGCCACTCGCGAGTACCGACGTAAACCATGAATCTTTCGGCGTTGTACGGATCCTGCCGGACGTCCAGTGATTCTCTGGCCATGGTAGCGAAACGCTCGCGGCGCCGTTTGTCCTGCGCTTCGTCGCCGCTGTTGATGAGTTCATCGTTCCCCGGCCCAAGCAAACCCTGCAGGCTCGCCGTGTCTTGCTGCTCGCACGCGGCGGCATAGGCCTTCGCGGCATCTTCCGCTGAAGCAAAAGTTTTTTGCTTAGCGGCCGCCGCCTGTGGAATGGAACTGGCAGAGGAAACGGACGCGAGCCCTATCGACGTAAACAAGATGGCCACGGAAAGGAAGAACAGTTGCGATTTGCGTGAGTTCATAAGTCGCTCTCCTTTGTTCAGCATTAGCGTGGCTTTCCGCCGCTCGGCCGGGATTGGGGCCGCGACTCATTGCGTTGTGGCGATGGCCGGGCTGAAGGTTGCGACGGCGCGCGGTTACCCAGGCTGCCATAGCCACGGGCTCGTTCGATTTGTGCACGATCGCCAGGTGTTTGCACGCCGTTGAGAGCGGAGCGGTCTGTCGGTCTTGGAGCAGGTCGTGTCTGACCACCACCCGGTCGCGTTTGATTTCCCGGCCGATAGTCATTCCCCGGCCTGCCGCCCGGATTTCCTGGGCGTACTTGATTGCCGGGCCGTGTCTCGTTTACCGGCCGTCCTTGATTCCCGCCGGGCCTGCCGGGCTGCTCACCGGGTCGTCCCCCAGCAACGGGCCGTCCTTGCTGTGGCCGATCACCCGGCCGAAAATTCTGGTTGCCTCCGGGGCGAGACCCGGGCCGGCCTGGGGGCAAGCGATAACCCACGCGATTCGCGACTTGCCGCGATGGGTAAGGAACTCCGGCGCGGTGTTGCGGATTGTGTGCCCACACACTCGACCCATTGCGCACGATGCCCCGCGGCGCGCGGTAATTGTTCACCACATAGAAATTGTTGTTGATGACGACGTTGCGACCGCGCCATCCGCAACCCCAGCCCCAACCTCCCCATCCGCCCCAGTGATTGAAGTAGCTGGAGACGCCGACGCCGATGAAGAATCCGAATCCCGCTCCCACGACTAAGCCGTAGCGGGGCCGTGGCGGATACCAGAACGGTCCCCACGGATACCAGGCCGGTGGTCCCCAAATCGCGACTGGGTCGTACACCGGAACATAAATCACGTTTGGCTGCGGCGGCTGAATCACGATTACCTGCTGGCCATTGTCGCTGCTGCGTTCAACGGTTTGCTGGGGAGTGGATTGGAGTTTGCCCGAATCGTAGGCGCGTTTGCGTTGACGTTGCACCGCGTCCATCACATCTTGCTCTTGAGCGAGAAACGCGTTGCCCAGATCGGTAGTCCACGTAAGGTTCTTATCCATCATTGAGAGCACGCTGGGAAACACGACCAGCGCCTGCACACTAGGATCCCAATTTTGTTGCGCGGCTGCCTGTGTTAGCGCGGTACCTTGCAGTTGCGAATTGCTCTGCAGCCAGCGATCCGCTTGCACCACTTCCAGCGGATACGTTGCCGCAGCCAAAATTTGCGCGATCAGTGGGTCGGCATACAGCGCGATCGGTGTGACCAAATCGTCGAGTTGCGCTGGCGTGAGCTGTGGCTGATCGGGAGCCTGGTTTTGCTGCGCGTCTTGCGGTGCGCCCTGCGATTGCGATTGGTCCTGCGGATCTTGTGCGCCCGCGGGAGGAAACATAGCTCCGGCGGGGCTAGCCATCAGGAAAATGCATAGCGACGCTATGCTTTGCCGTGCAAACGCGGCAATATTCTGAATCATGAAGCCTCCTGTGGAGCGATTCCCGAGGTGACAGCAACCAGTGGCGTGGGATGATGGCCAGCTTGCCGAACATCGCCGTTGTAACGCAGACAAGGGCCGCTTGTCATCATTTTTGTTCCGCCACGAAATTCAGCAGGACCATTAAGTGGATCACTAGTCCAGACGCTGCGCCGGTTCGTACAATTCGATGAGCGCCTTGCTGGCTCCGGGTGCGGACACGAGGAAAAAGTTGATACGCGTACCATCGGCGCCCGGTCGCGTGGCCGGATAAACGGGTTGGACGGCGAACTTGTCCTTAAGAATCTGTGTGGCACGGTCCACGTTTTTGCAGCGAAATTCTATCTGTTGAACGCCTTCGCCGAGTTTCTTGAGATACTTTGCGATGGCGCCTTCGCCCGCAGGATCCTTAGAGGTTAAGACGTCGAGCGAGAGCCCGCCCGGTACATGAAGTTCGTATTCCTGCGCGTCCTGATCGGGAGGCACATCGGCCAAACGCGGAAGGCCCCAGGCTTCGCGGATTTGCGCGAATCTCTCCGGAGCTACGGCCAAACCTACCGTTACGAACGCGTTCGAACCATCCAGCAATTCGGCAAATTCCTGATCGGCCCACCAGGGATAGACGGCGTGATCGGCCAGAGCACGCCCGGTCCGGTAAATTTCCGTGGCCGATACCATGCGTACTTCGGAATCGCTGGATGCCATTCCGGTGAGAGCTTTCGCAAGAAGTTCATTCATAGGCAACCGCATTCTACCGCAAGCGCAACCGCAAGTTGAATGAACGCTATGTGATGTTTCCAGCTTTAGAGTCAGGCTTCGCTTCGGGTTTGGGTCCAGCCCAGATCGAAAGAAGAATGGTGACAAGAAGAATGGAGCCGACAACGGCCAACGAAACGAGGACCGACATGTGCCACCACGGTTCAATGACCATTTTTACGCCAATGAAGGCAAGCACCAGGGCCAATCCGATGGTGAGATAGCGCAGATACTGCAATAGATCGGCGAGCAAGAAATACAATGAGCGCAGGCCCATAATCGCGAAAACGTTGGAAGTGTAGACGATGAAGGGATCGCGGGTAATCCCGAAGATGGCGGGGATCGAGTCGGTGGCAAAGGTTACGTCGGATATCTCCACGAGCAGCAGTACAAGAAAAAGCGGCGTGGCGCGCACCTTGCCGTTTTCCTTGGTGAAGAAGCTCTCGCCATCATAATTTTTGGTCACGTTCAGATGTTTGCTGGCAAAACGGAAGAGGGGATTCTTCTCGTAATGAGCGTGTTTATCGCGTTTCCAGAGCATATGCAGACCGGCATATACGAGAAAGATCCCAAACGCGGGAAGTATCCAATGGAATCGGGAAATAAGCGCGGCACCGGCTCCGATCATGATTCCGCGCATTACCAGCGCTCCCAAAATTCCCCATGCCAGCACGCGATGTTGCACGCGCTGCTCCACCTGGAAGGCGCGGAAAATCACCAGAAACACGAACAAGTTGTCGATGCTTAGCGATTTTTCGATGACGTAGCCGGTGAGGTATTCGAGGCCGCGCTGCGAGCCGTGCCAATGCCAAACGAAAAATCCGAACGCCAGGGAGATGCCGACCCAGATAGCGCTCCAGATCGCCGCTTCGCGAAGCTTGATTTTATGAGGCCTGCGGTGGAAGACACCCAGGTCCAGGGCAAGAGCGACCAAGACAAAAAGATTAAACCCGACCCACAGGAGAAGGGTGCCCATGCAAAAAGAATAGCGTAATTTGCTGGCAGACCCTACGGAGTAAAAGGCTTATGGGCGTCCGCGCCGTTAAGATTTGTAAGCTCGATACGCGCCGGTTGCCCACCCTGTATGCCCACTGGCACGTCCCAGCGCAGGCGCCGATCGCCGGAAGAGGCATCCAGCCCCAACGAACTGACCCAATAATTGCCGGGAGCCAGGCCGTTCACCACGGCGCGCCCGTCCAGATCGGTTTCCGCTTTGCCGGCGAGATATTTCGTTTGCGCGGTGTCGGGAGCCAGTTGCGCCACTTTCAATTTATGGTCGCCAACAATTTTGTCCCACTGGTTTTTGGGATTAACACCGGCGAGTTCCAGTTCAATGCCGGAAATGGTAGCGGGATGCGTCTGGATGAAATGTTTCAATGCCACCAGATATTCGTTGTGCAGCTTGTCGTATTTTGCCGGATTCGTTTCCTTGTCGGACTCGCGGAATTTCGGCATCGGCAAGCCGTTGGTCACTCCGCCGCTGTTGGCGCGAAGATAAGCCGCAAAAAATTCCGGGATGTCCATCACGTTGTTTGGCGTTACCAGTTTATCCATATCGGGCGCAGTCAAATCCATGACGTCGTGCGCCTTCATCCAGTCGCGCAATTCCGGGGAGGCCTTCATCTTGGAGAGAAATTCTTCGCGAGTAGGGATTACGTCGCCGGCTTCCACTTCCTTAATGATGTCTGGATAGCTTTTGGTGAGAACGTAAAAAGTAAACTGGCGAACGGGTTCCGGCCTTCCGCCCGTCGGGGTGATGTGCGCGGCGAGATTCAGGGAAGTGGTTCCCTGAGCCGCGAGAATCCCAGCCAGCACGCACGCTGCACAGAGCGCGCAAAAAAAGCGAATAGCTTGTCGCATGAGTCGATGCTAACAGAATGAATGCCGCGAAAACCCCGAATGCAAACGCAGTTGTCCAATTCGCCTAGCGGTCTTCGAGATGGGATTACAGGGACTAGTAGAGGCGGAAATTCACTTCGAATTGAACCAGTGTGGCGACTGGCCGGCCGCCAGGGCCTACAGCGGGCTTGCAGCGCCACGAACGCATGGTCTGCACGGTAGTCTCGTCCAGGCCCAAGCCTGGGCTCTTCTCGACGCGCATGTTGGTGACATGGCCATCGACGGTGATGACCGCTTCCACGTTGACCACGCCGGAATACTTTGCTTTGCGGGCTTCTTCGGAGTACGGAGGATTCGGCATGTAGAAGCATGTTGGAGAGCCGACACCATTCACGCCTGCGCGGAACACGCCGCCACCAGTCCCGCCGCCTTCGCCAGGACCCAAGCCGCCACCCGAGCCGCTACCAATGCCGCCCGCTTCGCCCGTGCCGATACCACCGCCGCCGCCCGGCCCGTTGGACATGTTTACGGTCGATTGCAACGGGTCGCCAAAATTCTGCAGATTGTTGTTGGCGACTTTCAGGTCAGGTGGACCCAAAAGGCTCGGGTCCATAGGCAGCTTCGGGGCTGGATTCTTGATTACCGCCGTAGGAGGAGTGAACTGCGTCATCGTAAACTTCGGAACCTTGCCCTTGGTGGGAGGCAAAATAGAGCGATCACCTCCGCCACCACCGCCGCCCGCTTTGTCCTTGCCGGCAGGAAGTTTCGAAATATACGGCGAAATGTCCAATGGCGTAACGTCTACCTTGGGTTTTGCGGCCTGCACTTTGCGCGAATTCCACGCTATCGGCACGATCAGCAGAGCGACGATGCTAGCATGCACCGCAAACGCCACAGCCTTCGTCCAGCCGCCGTTCTCGTCCTTGGACCAAATGTCTTTCACTTTTACGGCGTGAATACCCGGCGGCAGAGGAGCCGGTTTCGTAGGCGAGAAGAATTCCTTCAGGCGTTCGCCAAATCCGCCAAACGTTCCGCCCCAATCGACTTCGAGGCGCTTATTGACCACGGTTTTGGAGACGGCCGGGGCCGAAAGATAGAACTTCAGATTTTCTTTGATTCCGGAACCAAACGAACTCTTGGTAAAGGGCGCATCGCTGCGTTCGGTAACTTTGATGGGGCGTTCGAACAGGAACTGCTTGAGGTTCGACCAAAAATCGTCGGGCATCAGAACGTCGGGGCGTCCGAAATCCGGCATAGCGGCATCCGTAACCGGAATGATTTCCTCTGGTCCCGTGCGCTTGGGCTTGCTTACATCGTCTGGAAGAAGGTTGATAAAACCCGGCACCGTTTTCCCCTCTATGAGACTAGACGCAGGTTCCCGACAAATGGTTCGCTAGCCCTTAGGATTCGGAAACGCCGAAAAAGGTTGCGCCTCCCCCTACGGCTGACACAACCACCGTTTCATTGTAACATACGAAGTTATACTGCTTTCCGTTGTTTCCAGCCGTGCAATCAAGGTTGCTGACCCGTTCGAGGTCACCCCAGAAACTGGCGGCGTAGAAGGGATATTCGCACACTACATCCATGGCCGAACCACTGGAACTCAAGAAGACCCTGAATCTTCCCAAAACCGACTTCCCGATGAAGGCGAGTCTGCCGCAGAACGAACCTAAGACGCTGGAGGCCTGGCAGCAGTCCGGTCTGTATGAACGCATTTTGGCGGCACGCGAGGGTAAGCCACTGTTCATCCTGCACGATGGCCCTCCCTATCCCACGGGCACGATCCACCTGGGCACCGGGCTAAACAAGATTCTGAAGGACATGATCGTGAAGTCCAAGAGCATGGCGGGGCATTACGCCCCGTACGTGCCGGGCTGGGATTGCCATGGCCTGCCGATCGAAACGCAGGTCGAGAAAGAACTTGGCGGCAAGGGAAAAGTGTCTCCGGCTGAATTCCGGCAGCGCTGCCGCGACTACGCCACGCGTTACGTGGAGCAGCACAAGCGAGACTTCAAGCGCCTCGGCGTTTTCGGCCGATGGAACGACCCGTATCTCACCATGAGCCATGGGTATGAGGCGACCATCGCGGGCGCGTTTCTGGATTTCATGGAGAAGGGCTACGTGTATCGCGGGCGCAAGCCAGTGTACTGGTGCATCTACGACAACACGGCGCTAGCGGAAGCGGAAGTGGAGTACGAGGACCACACCAGCCCGTCGATCTGGGTAACGTTCAAGGTTGTGGGCGGCGGCAAAGGCGAAGCTGCGAACATTGGCTCGGACGTCTCCGCGGTGATCTGGACGACGACTCCCTGGACCATTCCGCACAATCGCGGGCTGGCGTTTCATCCCGATTTTGAATATGCGGTGGTGCAAACCGAGAAGGGCCGGCTGTTGCTCGCGGCGGATCGCATCGCTGCGTTGCAGGCCGATTGCGACATCGCGCAAGCGGAAGTAGTTGCGACGTTCAAAGGGCGCGACTTCGAGGGCATGAAGTTCGAGCACCCGTTCTTGCCGATTCAGGTGCCGGGAATACTTGCGGACTACGTCACGCTCGATCAGGGCAGCGGCATCGTGCACACGGCGCCAGGCCACGGAGCAGACGACTTCGTGTCTGGCCAAAAATACGACCTGGAAATCTACGCGCCTCTTGATGATCGCGGCGTCTATACGGAAGGCTTGCCGGAATACAAAGGCAAAGACGTCTTCGCTGCGAATCCGATTATCGTGAAGCTGCTCGGTGAACGCGGTGCGCTGCTGGGCCATCACCCCTACAAGCACAGCTATCCGCATTGCTGGCGCTGCCACAATCCCGTGATCTTTCGTGCTACCGAGCAGTGGTTCATCAAAATGGATCAGGCAGCGCACGGCAAGACCGAAACATTTCGCCGCGAAGCTCTTGGGCAGATCAAAGCCGTGAAGTGGATTCCGGCCTGGGGCGAAGATCGCATGTACGAAATGATCGAGCACCGCCCGGACTGGTGCGTATCGCGGCAGCGCTTCTGGGGGACGCCGATCATCGTTTTTTATTGCGATGCGTGCGGCAAACGTCTGGAAGATTTTGCGGCGTTACGCAACGTGGTGAAGTGGTTCGAAAAAGAAGGTGCGGATGCCTGGTACAAGCATTCGGCCGAAGAGTTGTTGCCGCTGGGGACGAAGTGTTCCTGCGGCGCGACAGGAAAGTGGCGCAAGGAAAACGACATTTTGGACGTATGGTTCGATTCGGGCTCGTCACATCTGGCTGTGCTGCATGGCAAAGAGTGGCCCGCCGACGTGTATCTCGAAGGTCCGGATCAATACCGTGGCTGGTTCCACAGTTCGTTGCTGATTGCGGTAGGCGTGCGAGATAAGGCGCCGTATCGCGGCGTCGTTACGCATGGATGGACGCTCGATGAACAAGGGCGACCGATGTCC
>DASXLU010000025.1:0-18090 GCA_036496065.1 Candidatus Acidiferrum sp. | reverse complement strand
TCTGGGAAGTTCGAAACCGCCACCCACTTCCGTGGCAATGTCCCGAAATTTACCGCGACCCAAATTCTCGAAAAGTTGTGGCGCCTGCGCGTAGCCAACATTCCCTCGAATATTTCGTACAGTTTCGTCGATGTGCCCATTGGCGATGGCGATGTCCAGCAATCCGTCCAGGTCCGCATCGAAAAACACGCAACCAAATCCCAGCGTATTTCGCGAAGCGTTGCCCAATCCGGTTTGCATGGCAATGTCGTCGTAGCCCTTCGATCCGGCACGGTAGAGCCCGATCATTTCATTGTCAAAGTTGGTGATGATAATGCCGGCCTTCCCCGAATTGTCGAAGTCCGCGACATCCACGCCCATGCCGGCCCGTGCTTTGCCTTCGCTGCTGAAGGCCAAGCCGGCTTCGACGGCAACATCCTTAAATTTTCCGTTGTGGAGATTGCGATACAGTTTATTGGGCTGCGTATCGTTGGCCACAAGTAAGTCGGGCCAGCCATCCTGGTCGTAATCGAGCATCGCTACGCCCAGCGACTTCGAACTGCTGTCAAAGATGCCGCTGCTTGCGGTCACGTCTTCAAAGGTGCCGTTGCCGCGATTTCGCAGGAGCCAGCAGGTATCTCCACGATAAGCTTCGGGCGTACAATACGATTTGTTTTTTCCGTCGAGGCTGCAGAAGACGTCGTGATCCGCCGACCAGTGAACATAATTGCACACGAACAGATCCAGATGACCGTCGCGATCGTAGTCGACCCAAATGGCTGAAGTGCTCAACCCTTGCCGGCCCATCAATCCACTGGATTTCGTTGCGTCCACGAAAGTGCCTTGGCCCGTGTTGCGAAACAGATGGCTCTGCCCGACACAGGAAATGAAAATATCGGGAAAGTCGTCGTTGTTGTAATCCCCGACCGCCACGCCCATGCCGTACATTTCCACGTCGAGCCCGGCAGCTTTCGTTACATCGCTAAATGTTCCGTTGCGATTATTACGGTAGAGCTTCAGCGTGCTTCGTTGCCGCTTGTGGCCGGCCCAATCCATTCCATTGATGAGCAGGATGTCTTGCCAGCCGTCCGCGTCGTAATCGATGAAGGCGCAGCCCGACCCGAGAGTTTCGGGCAATAATTTTCCGCCATACGCGCCACTGTTGTGGCGAAACTTAATTCCGGCGTTGTTGGTGACATCGACAAGTCGGAACGGTGGACTCGGCGTGGCCCAGATTTCAGGTGCAACGCTCGCCAGGGTTCCCACCGCAATTGCGCGGCGCACGAAATCGCGTCGATTCACGGAAGATTTACCAGGCCGTTGCGAATCGCGTAGACGACAAGCTCTGCGGTCTTATGAATGCCGAGCGCATCCATAATATTTGCTCGGTGGACGGAAACTGTGTTCACGCTCAGATTCAGGTCCACAGCAATTTCCTTATTCGATTTGCCGGCAACGATGTGCTGCAAGATTTCCAATTCTCTCGGCGTCAGACCGGTGTCGCGTTCGCCCTTCAGCGTTCCGCCGCGGTTGATTTGCGGATCGAGAACCGTTTTCCCTTCGGCCACTTTCTTGATGGCGCTGACCAGATCCAGGTCCATCGCATTTTTCAGGATATAGCCTCGTGCTCCAGCTTCCATGGCTTGCCGCACCAGGGTATCTTCCGAGTGCATGCTCAGCATGAGGATGGCGGTGTCCGGTAGTTTTCCCAGGATGCGACGCGAAGCTTCGATCCCGTTTATCTGTGGCAGCGCACAATCCATCACAATTACGTTCGGCCGCAATTCTTCCGCGCGCTTCACCGCTTCGAGCCCGTCGCTTGCTTCTCCCACTACTTGAAACGACGCTTCATCTTCGAGCATGCGCCGAAATCCACGGCGCACCAACGCGTGATCATCGACTAACAGGATCGTCGTCTTATTCGCCATGAACTTGTACCCTATCTCGCGGAACTCGCAACTGAACGAGCGTACCACCCGCAGGCACAGGTGAAACTGTAAGCGTACCACCGAGAAGTTCTGCGCGCTCCCGCATGGCTACGAGGCCGATCCCCGTCTGGCCCGGCAGCGGGGCAAAGCCCTTGCCGTGATCTTCCACCTCAAGCTCCACGCTCTTTTCTTTAAAGTGCAATCGAATCCATGCTTCTTTCGCAGCGGAATGCCTGCTTACGTTATTTAGCGCCTCTTGCAAAACCCGGTAGATCTGCACTCCCGCGCCGGTTTCGATCGGGAAACTTTCGCCAGACTTGTCGTAGTGCAGCGCGATGCCAGCTTGCCGCTCCACTGTCGGCACATACCAGTCCAACGTGCTCTCGAGCCCGGCTTCCTCAAGTAGGACCGGATGCAACGCCTGCGACAGGCTTCGAATATTGTTCAGCGTAGACTGTGCAATCTCGCGAACCTCCTGCAAATCTCCATGCAGAGGCGAGGCTGCCGGCACGTCTTTATCCGCGCGGCGCAGCAACGAGCCGATGGCTGTGAGCACTTGGCCGAACTCGTCGTGGAGCTCTCGCGAAATGTGTCGAAGCGTTGATTCCTGCGTGGCAATGAGTTTTTGCGCCAGTTCGCTGCGTTGCGAGGAAAGTTCCGCAACCTGGCTGAAGAGCCGAAGGTTGTTGCGAATCAGAAACAGACTGGGCAGCACAATCGCCAGCAGAATTCCCGCCAGAAAAAAATAAAGTTGCCGCTGTACGCGATCGTAAATTCCCGCGATGCGTTGCGCGGCCTGCTCTTCTCCCTCGTTGTTCTGAACCAGCAGGCGAGAAACGGCGGAACTCAAGGCTGCCTGACGTGGTTGCAAAGTGTCGCGAATCTGTTCGCGGGCAACTTCTTCGAAGCCCTGGTCGGCGATCGCGAACATGCGATCCGTTGTATCCCAAAATTGAGCTAGAGCCTGGTTCAGATAGAGGCGCTGGTCGGTAGTCCGTGCAGCTTCTGCCAGCGGCGCCTCTTGCTCCAACGCGTCGTCCAGATCCTTACGGATGCGATCGAACTGCGCGGTCCAAGCCGGAAGCGGATACGGCTCGCCAGGGTCCAACATGTCCCGCATGGCGAGTCCCACCGAATTCAGGTCGTTCTGAATGCGTAAAAGTTGCAGCGAGTCTCGCCGATTGCGATCGACCAAATCATTTTGCAGTTTGTGAATGCCCGCGAATTGCAGGGTAATGTAGGCCGCGTATGCGAGAACGGCGAGTATCGTGATGCCTAAGCCAAGGTACAGACCGCGAGTCGGTCCCTGATGAACGCCTGAACTCGTTTCCACGCAATCGAGGATATAACGACGCGCGAATGAGAGCCAACTACGTCGAGCGGCGGTGATACACTGCTTTTCCTTGCGTGCGGAATGATGCGGAGCAGGAAGAATGATTGATGTTGGGCTGATAGGATTCGGATTGGCGGGGCGCTGCATTCATGCGCCAGTGATCCGCGCAGTCGAAGGCCTGCGCCTGGCGGCCATTTTGCAGCGTTCTGGCAATGAAGCCGCATCCATCTATCCCGACGCTCGAATTGTCCGAAGTATTGACGAATTGCTGGCCGTCGATTCCATCCGGCTCGTGGTCATCGCGACTCCGAATCAGACGCATTTCCCACTCGCAAAACGCTGCCTGGAATCCGGACGTGACGTCGTCGTCGACAAGCCTTTTACGATCACGACTCAAGAAGCACTGGAATTGTTTCGCATCGCACGTGCTCATAGTCGAGTCTTGACCGTCTATCACAATCGCCGTTTTGACGCAGATTTTCAGGCGTTGCGCACAGTGGCCGCGAAAAAAGCGTTTGGAGAAATCCTGAGGTTTGAGAGCCAGTACGATCGCTTCCGGCCTGGCCCCAAGCCGGGTGCCTGGCGCGAACAAGTTAGCCCTGGCGCTGGCGTACTTTTTGATCTTGCGCCACACCTGATCGATCACGCGCTGACTCTGCTCGGCAGACCGGAGAGTATTGCCGGTGATGTAAGAATCGAACGCGCAGGTATGTCCACTGACGATGCTTTCGACTTATATTTTTATTATCGCGAAGGCGTGAGGGCGCAACTGAAGGCGACCATGATGGGCGCAACCCCAAGGCCACGGTTCGTCGTGTTGGGCACAAAAGGCGGCTACATAAAACGAGAATTCGACCCGCTCGAAAACAGTTTGCGTAATGGCCAAGTTCCCACAGGCGATTCCTGGGTTCTGGAGAAAGAAGAACACTGGGGCGAACTGACCGTCGTGGAGAATGGCGAAACGAGCAGACAAAAAGTGCCTTCCGTAGGCGATTGGCGCGGATTCTATGCGAATGTACGTGATGTGCTGCTTGGCAAGGCGGAATTGGTTGTGACGCCTCAGCAGGTTATGGATGTAATGGTAGCGGTTGAACTCGCCATCGAGAGCAGCGAGCGTCGCTGCGCGGTTCCTTGGCGAAACGTCAGTGTCGACGAATAGAGAAAACTAAGAACCTTAAGGCCCGTCGTATAATCCAATGTTGGCAGAAGGAGCGCTTCCCACTTATGAAGATTGAACTGGCGCCGTCGATTCTCTCATCCAACTTTGCGCAACTCGCCATTGATGCGCAGGCTGCCATCGAAGGCGGCGGAACGATACTACATGTCGACATAATGGACGGTCACTTCGTTCCCAATATTACGATCGGGCCGCCCGTCGTCAGAAGTTTGCGGAAAGTTGCAAAGGTTCCGCTCGATTGCCACTTGATGATCGAGAATCCTGACCTGTTCATACCAGAGTTCGCCGACGCGGGCGCCGACTGGATTTCCGTCCACCAAGAGGCCTGTGTGCACCTGGACCGCACACTGCACTTGATCGCTTCGCACCGTTGCAAGCCGGGAGTCGTCATCAATCCCGCTACCCCAGTCGAGATGCTTACGGAGGTTTTGGACCTGGTGCATCACGTCTTGGTGATGAGCGTGAATCCCGGCTTCGGTGGTCAGAAATTTATTCCAAATGCCTTAAATAAAATTGCGCACCTGGCACGCATGCGCGCAGAACGCAATCTCGAATTCCGCATCGAAGTCGACGGTGGAATTGATTCGAGCACGGTCACCGATGTGGTCAAGGCTGGGGCCGAACTTCTGGTGGCAGGCAATGCTGTGTTTGGTCACGGCGATATCCGGCAAAATGCGCGGCAGTTGCTCGAGGCAGCGCGTGCAGCGACGCTGACCCGAGCTTAAAAGCCGCCGCCCGGTTTCCGTGCAGGTGCAGGAAAAACGTCCGACTTCCCAACTGTAAGACTATTAAGGACGGAAATACCAAGCGAGAACCCCGCTTGGGACTGCGGAGCGAGCAGCCTTGCAACCTCTATATCCAGTGTTTACGCCGCGATCGAAGTGACTGTGGCCTTGCGGCGAGCCTTCTTCGGCTGTTCCATCAACTCGCGCTCGGCACGAGTCCAATCTTCATGCGGATTCCCCGGGGCGCCGTGACGCTCCAGGTAAATGTGGTAAGCGCGCAAAGCAATGTCCTCGTGTGACGGGTGCTTTTTTGTAGCGCGCGGCTTTCTCACCTTGGGCGAGGAACTTTCCCTCGTCTTCATATCTTTCTCCTTTGAACTGCACCACTATTTTAGCGTGTCAGGAATTTATTGCGAAGAAGGTATTGCACTTCGCGTGCTGTTTTCCACAATCGGCAAGTTTTCGATGGCGTGCAGAAATATTTTCGATATTGTGCGCCGTTGGAACACCGCGTCTTACTGTTCCTGGTAATTCCACAGCAAAAGCTCTGACGAGGTATACGAGAGCTTAGGATCGCGCGGCGCGCGTGAAAAGTGACTGCAAATAGAAAAGCGGGGAGCATGAAGTGCTCCCCGCTTGCCAAGGTTGAAGGAGTTAGAAGTTGATCTTTCCGAACACCTGCACGATGCGCATTCCTTCCGCAGCCGCGGCAAACGACCCGTATGGCGTGGTCGGCGATACCGCAGCCGTCGTAATCGTACCGAATGCGCTGCTTAGGTTATTGCTGACAGGATTATCGAAGTTAGGATGATTCAGCAGATTGAAGAAGTTCGCCCCAATCGCAAGCTTGAATCGTTCGTTCAGCGCGAAGGTCTTCTTCAGGTTCAGGTCGGTATTGAAATAGCCCGGGCCACGAAATGCATTGCGGGCATTCGCATCGAAATTGCTAGGAGTCGCGAAGTTGCCTGTCGTGAAACACGCGGTGGTAGCGCAACCGCTGCCGAAGGTTGTGGGCGTTCCCAGTTGCGGTTCATACAGAACGTTGGCCAGGAACGCGCCGTTAACGGTCAGATTATTTGCGGCGAAACCCAGAGCCTGTTGGCCATCCAAAATGCTGAATGGGAAACCTGTGCGATAGAAGAACGTGCCAGCAAGCTGCCACCCGCCAATGAGCTGATTGAGTAGCCGATGAGACGACTTGATCGGCAAATCCCAAACGTAGTTAGCAGAGAGTTGATGCCGCACGTCGTAGTCCGCCGACGCGTACGATGCGTTGGGGTTCGATGGATCGATTTGCAGTAACACGCTGTTGTTCACGCTGTACGGCAGAACCCCTCCGTTGGAGACGTTGTCTGTAGCATGGCTGAACGTGTAGTTAAATCGCGCGCTCAGGCCATGCCACAAATTCTGCTGGAGAGAAACTGTCAGCCCGTGATAGTTCGAAAAACCACTGTTCGTTAGCTGCTGAACAGCGGCAACTCGAGCATCCGGAGCGGCGCCCATCGGTAGCTGCGTGAAACCCGTGCCGCAAAGCGCCGTTGTGCAGAAACCGTTCAGGTAAGGGTTAACGAGCAAAATGTCGTAGCCATGATTGCCCACATAGTTGGCAGAGAAGAGTGTGTTCTTGCCCAGCGAGTGCTGGATTTCCAAATTCCACTCGATGAATTTCGGATTTAGAATTTTCCCGGTTTGATCGAACAGCGGAGGAACACCGCAACCGGGTCCAGCCGCCAAATACTGTCCCAGATTCTGCCCCGAGCTATAAGCATTTTGGAATGCAGAATTGCAGGCTTGCACTGAGCTTACGCCGCTGCCCGCTTCGGTTGGGTCAACTGTTCCACCAGGAGTCGAGAAGCTGACCACTTGAGGGAAGTTGGTCGTGAAGTTGTCTAGAATCGTTCCGGGATAAAGGTCGGTGAAGAGCCCGGCTCCGCCTCGAATAACGGTTTTGTCGCCGTTGGGACTCCACGCAAAACCCATGCGCGGCTCGACGACAAATTTCTCGACGTCTCGAAGGACATTGCTTTGGTTGCCGGTGACCATCTGGTTGAACGGAATCGTCGGGTCGTGCGACAGATCCTGGAAGCGCTGCGCAGGAAGTGACGCGCAATTCGACTGGCAAACGCCGCCGGAGTTTCGATCGACGCGAATAGAGGCAGTCATTTTCAGTTTCTGTGTCACGCGCAGTTCGTCTTGAAAATACACGCCAACGCTATAAATGGCCAGGGGTTGAGGAGAGCGCAGCGCAAAGTTCAACGTTGTGCTGGTATCCACGGTGTCCGTGGCAAATCCCGCGAGGGAAGTCAGAATCGCCGGCGGATTCGTCAGTTCCGAAGCGCGATAGTCACTGACATCGTCGCGGCGGAAATTGGCGCCGATCTTGAAATTGTTGCGGCCCTTGGATATGGAAAGATCGTCCACCAGTTGCCATTGCTCAACATTCCGGCCTTGAGGAAAGAAGAAGCCGAACGGAAATTCTCCACCCGCTGCACCCAAGCAGGACATGCTGGTATCGGCGGAGCACAGGATTTCAGGAAACACCGCATTCGCTGCGCTCACGTTGGTCGACTGAAATATCGCGGAGTACCAAAGGTCGGAGAAAATAAAGTTGTTAGCAACCGTCGGGCTGAAAATATGGGTGTAGTTCAACTGACCCTCGTCCTGCGGCTGGCGGCTGATCGCGTTGAATGCCGGATTAATCGGATCTGCATAGGTAGGCTGTGTTCCACGATCAAATTTCACGCGGCCGAAAACTTTGTTGTTTTCGTTGAAGTTGTAGTCTACGCGTCCGATGAGCAACCACTCTTTATTTCCGCTGGAGCCGGCAAGAGTGACCGCGCCGAGGCACGAAGTGGAGCCATCTGGCAATGCGCCAATGGTGCCGCATGTGTTAGCAGTTGGTACAGCATTTCCCGCGCCCTTCGCATTGTTGTAGAGAGAGAAAGCCTGCTGATAGAAGTTTGTCGCGGTCGCGGGGATTTGAGACAACACGTAGTTCTGAAAATCCGCGGTCGGCAAGAAAGCTTGATTGGCGGTCGCAAAGACGTACCGCAAACCTTCGGTGTCTACGAAGAAATAGGCTTTGTCTTTCTTGATCGGTCCGCCAAAGTCCGCTGACCACTGATTGTTGTTCTGGAAGGGCTTCGGTTGTTGGCTCGCCTTCAAGAAGTAATCTTCCGCGTTCAGTGTACTTCCAGTGTAGTAATAGTTCGCGTCGCCGTGGAAAGCATTCGTTCCCGAGCGGCTTGTGTAGTCAATCTGCGCGCCAGCTTGGCGACCGTACTGTCCCGTATATCCGTTGCTGACAACGGCCACTTCCTGCACGTCATTCCCGCCCAAGAGCAGGTTGCTCGCACCAGAGTTATTCAAGTTGAGGAAGGGATCGTTGTAGTCGTTGCCGTTGATGGTGAACAGGTTCGATGTGCCCGGCAGTCCGAATGCGCTGAAGTTGCCGTAACCGTTGCCGCTCGACGTATTCATGGATACGCCCGGAGCCGTTTGCGCAATGTACGTGATGTCGTTCCCGGGATTCGGAATATTCTGCACGGTGCGAGTGTCGAAGGTGGTCGTAATGTTGGCGTTTTCCGTTTGCAGCAGGGCAGGAGCTTCGCTCACTTCAATCGTTGTTGTGCCAGATCCCAGCTCAAGCGCGACGTTTACGGTAAGATTCTGGCCGAGAAGAACAGAAACGGTTCGCGCATACGTCTTGAAGCCGTCCTTCTTCACGGTCAGCGTGTAAGTATCAGGTTTCAGCAACGCGAACGTATAGCCACCGTTGGCATCAGCTACGGCTGAAGTTGTGCTTCCGGTAGCTTTGCTGGCGATGGACAGATTCGCACCGGCAACCGTTGCTCCGGTTGGATCTGTGATTGTGCCACTGAATCCGCCGGTCACGATGGTTTGCGCGGACAACCCAAGCGCAAAACAAATGACCGTAAGCAAACAAAAAAGTGTAATGGTGACTGACTTCCTTATCATGATTTCCTTTCTTCCTCTTTCGCAAAGTTCACTGCTTCTTTTGCTTCGGTAACTCCTGTTTGCATTCACCACTTTTGGAGCCCGACAGACACACCACTACCCTCTCGCCACCGACCGAAAAACGATTCAATTAACCTGGGAACGTTCCGATAGAAACCGGCCGGAACGATTTAAGGCGATGCCACGCTGCATGCCCATGCCCACTCTTCTGCTCTCTTGTATTGCAAGGCACCTGCCATACTGAGCTTGTCGAAGTGTCGCGTGCTGAATAACTTGCAAGAGAGTGTTTTTCAGCTGCTTTCGCTTGGTTTAATTTTTGGAATATTTATATTAATTATCGTTGACCAACTCGATACCTTAAAGGAATTCCTCTACTGTGCGGGAGTTTCGCAAAAAAATGGGCCGACTCGCTGGTCGGCCCATATCTCTGAAATTGTTTGAGAAAATATCTAGGCGACTGTAACCTCTTTGCTGAGATACACGTCTTGAATAGTGTTGAGAAGTTTTACGCCTTCGTTCATCGGCCGCTGGAACGCTTTGCGCCCGCTGATCAGTCCGGTTCCGCCTGCGCGTTTGTTGATTACCGCTGTGGTTACGGCCTCTTCGAAGTCATTCGCTCCGGAAGCTCCCCCGCTGTTGATTAATCCTGCGCGCCCCATGTAGCAATTCGCCACCTGGTAACGGCAAAGATCGATCGGGTGATCGCTGGCGAGATCCGTGTAAATGCGCTTGTCGAACTTCCCATAACTCGAATCGCCGATATTCAGCGCCTGATAGCCGCCATTATTTTCGGGCAGCTTCTGCTTGATGATGTCGGCTTCAATCGTTACGCCAAGATGGTTCGCCTGGCCCGTAAGATCCGCCGACACGTGATAGTCCTTGTCTTTCTTGAATGCCGGATTGCGCAAATAGCACCACAGCACGGTCGCCATGCCAAGTTCATGCGCTTTCGCAAACGCCTGGCTGATTTCTACGATTTGCCGAGTGCTCTGATCCGACCCGAAATAAATCGTTGCGCCGACCGCCGCCGCCCCCATGTCGTACGCCTGCTCGACGGTGCCAAACAACACCTGATCGAACCGGTTCGGGTATGTCAGCAGCTCGTTGTGATTAATCTTCACGATGAACGGAATGCGGTGCGCATATTTGCGCGCCACGGACCCCAGCACGCCAAACGTTGACGCGACCGCGTTGCATCCGCCTTCGATGGCCAACTTGACGATATTCTCGCCATCGAAATAATCCGGATTCTTCGCAAAGCTGGCGCCCGCGGAGTGTTCAATCCCCTGATCCACAGGCAGAATCGACAGATAGCCCGTGGCATTCAGCCGGCCATTATGGAACAACCGGTGAAGGTTGTTGAGCACGCGCAAATTGCGATCCGAGGCCGCGTAGATATTGTCGATAAAGTCGGGGCCCGGAATGTGTAGCCGCTCCTTGGAGATTTTTGGATTCTTGAATCCGAGCAGTGTCTCGGCCTTCGCTCCTAATAGTTGTTCGATGGAACTGGTCGTAGCTGTTGCCATATGTTCTCCTGTTTATTCTCGAATTCCCGTCGTGAGCATGCTGCCCGCGGCCTGGTCCACCAGCCAAAGCACCTTGCCGTGATTTGACTGAATGAGTTGAGCAGGAAGTTGTTCCGGCTCATAGGGCCCTTCCAGAACCGCCTTCAAGGCCAGAGCCTTGTCTGCGCGGGTCACCAAAAAAAATACCTGGTTCGCTTCGTTGATTGCTGGAGCTGTGAGCGTGATGCGCTCGGTGTACAGCTTGCCCACCCAGTTGCGAACCACAATACGATCGGCGGTATGGAGCGCCTTGGTACCCGGGAAGAGGGAAGCGGTGTGTCCTTCTTCTCCCATGCCAAGGAGTACTAAATCGAAGCGAGGATACTCGCCATCGCTCACCTTAAAGTATGCGCGCAGAACCTGTTCATATTCCAGTGCAGCTTTTTCCGTGTCGGGGTATTCGCCATGGATGCGCGCGACCTGCTCGGGACGCAGCGAAAGCTTCGAGAACAAAGCCTCGTCGGCCATCCGGTAATTGCTGTCCGCATGATCCGGCGGCACGTGGCGTTCGTCACCGAAAAAGAAGAATACTCTGTCCCAGGGAATCCTCGATCGATAAGCAGGGTCGTCGACGAGCGCTGCATAGAGGGCCTTGGGTGTGCTTCCGCCTGACAAAACTATATTGAACGAGCCCTTCGCCTTGGCGAAGTCCACTGCCAGCGCGGCGATTTCATTCGCCGCCCATTTCGTGATGGATTTCGCGTCAGGGAAGACACGGATTTCGCGCTGATTCGAAGCGGTCATCAGACGATTCCAACCTTGCTGGCAGGGGCGAGACGGCTTCTCGGCTCCATATCTTCCTCGCCGATGCGTCGCCATGCGCGGCCGTCGCGCCGCAAAAGTTCTTCGGCTTCTGCGGGACCCCACGAGCCGGCGCCATAATTTGGGAAGCCGCGCGGAGGTAGCGCATGCCACACATCTAAGATTGGCTGAATCACCCGCCAGCCAGCCTCGACCATATCTGCGCGCTGAAATAACGTGGCGTCACCGGCCATGCAATCCCGCAGCAGCCGTTCGTATCCAGTGCCGTGTTCCATGCCGAAATAAGTTTTGTAGTCAAAATCCATGTTGACCAGGCCCAGCTTCATTACCGCACCGGGAACCTTTGCGCCAAAACTCAAAGAAATGCCTTCGTCCGGCTGAATTTGGATAACCAATCGATTGGTTTCGATATTTTTAACCGAGGTATTCCGAAACAACACAAATGGTGTGCGTCGAAACTGAATCACGATTTCTGTGGCCCGCATCGCCAGCCGTTTCCCGGTACGAAGATAAAAGGGAACCCCCGCCCAGCGCCAGTTATCGATCAAAAGCTTGAGCGCGACAAAGGTTTCCGTGTTCGAATCGGGCGCCACATCGGGCTCGTTGCGGTAAGCGACCACGTGCTCATTCTCTACGACGCCTTCCCCGTATTGCCCGCGCACCGTGTTCGTCAGAACTTCTTCCGGGTTAAGCGGCTGAATCGCGTGCAGCACTTCGGCTTGCTTGTTGCGGACCTCATCCGCATCGAATGAAATCGGCGGCTCCATCGCAGTCATCGTTAGCAACTGGAACAGATGATTCGGCACCATGTCGCGCAGCGCGCCAGCCGTCTCGTAAAAACCGCCGCGATGTTCCACGCCGACGGTCTCGGCAGCCGTGATCTGTACGTGGTCCACGTAATTGCGATTCCACAGCGGCTCGATGATGTTATTGGTGAAGCGGAACACCAAAACGTTTTGGACGGTCTCTTTTCCCAAATAATGATCAATACGATAGATCTGCTTTTCCGTCAGCACCTTCTTCAACTCAGTATTCAGCAGGCGCGCCGATTCCAAGTCGTGGCCGAAAGGTTTTTCAACAATAACTCGCGCCCACTTGTCGCCTTCCTCTTTCGTCAGGCCGACGGCTCCGAGCTGTTGCACGATAGGCGCAAAAAATCGCGGTGCCACAGCAAGATAGAAAAACTTGTTGCCCTGCGTGCCGTGCAGCTTGTCGGTCTCGTCGATTTGCACTTTCAGTCGCTTGTACGCTTCCGGGTCGCCGAAGTCGCCCTTCACGTAATAGATTCGCTCCGCCAGCCACTCCCATAATTTCAGGTCGATCGGCTCGGGAGCGAGCTGGGGAACTTCCTCACCCAGGGTTTTGCGGAAACTTTCGGTCGTGTAGTCGTTGCCTGCGAATCCGACGATCGCGAAGCTCTTCGGCAGGACATTTTCTTGCGCCAGGTTGATCAGCGCGGGAATCAGCTTGCGTTTTGTCAGGTCACCAGTCGCCCCGAAAATCACCATGACACATGGGCGAGCCACGGATGGGGTGTCCACGTTCATCACCGTTTTCCTGTCTTCGGGCGAACAGCCTTAACGATCAATCTCCGTGCCCAGCTTTCTTTTCGAGGTGTCCACCGAACTGAAAGCGCATTGCCGACAGCAATTTCGCGGCAAATTCATCTTCCCCGCGGGAAGAGAAGCGCTCGTACAGAGCGGACGTCAACACCGGCGCCGGTGTCGTGGACTCGATCGCCGCCAATATCGTCCAGCGGCCCTCGCCGGAATCGGACACGCGGCCGGAATACCTATCCAAAGTTGGCTGCTCGAGCAGCGAGATTGCCGTCAAATCAAGAAGCCAGGACGCCACCACACTGCCTCGCCGCCACACTTCGGCAACATCCGCGAGATTGAAATCATACTGATAGTGGTCCGGATTGCGGAGAGGAGTAGTCTCCGCATCGTCTACCTGTTTCGTTTTTCCTGCATTTGCATGCTTCAGTATGTTGAAGCCTTCCGCATACGCCGCCATCAGTCCATATTCGATCCCGTTGTGCACCATCTTCACAAAATGTCCTGCGCCCGAAGGACCGCAGTGCAGATAGCCCTGCTCTGATGTGCCGCTGGCCTTGTCGCGACCAGGAGTTCGCTCAATATTGCCCGTGCCCGGAGCCAGCGTCTTGAAGATTGGATCCAAATGCTTCACCACTCCGTTCTCGCCGCCAATCATCTGGCAATATCCTCGTTCCAGCCCCCACACACCGCCGCTGGTGCCGACGTCGACGTAGTGAATGCCCTTCGCCGAAAGTTCTTTGGCACGGCGGATGTCATCGATGTAATACGAATTTCCGCCATCGATCAGTATGTCGTCTTTCTCCAACTTCGGAAGCAGATCATGGATGCTCGCGTCGACCACCGCCGCGGGAACCATCAGCCAGATGGCTCGAGGCTTTTGCAACTTGGCCACAAAATCGTCGAGCGACGTGGAGCCCGTTGCGCCTTCACCGGAAAGTTGTTTCACCGACTCTGCGCTACGGTCATACACCACGCACTGGTGGCCGGCCTTTTGCAAACGGCGAACCATGTTGGCTCCCATCCTGCCCAGACCAATCATTCCAAGTTGCATTTGTTGCTCCCCTCAGCCGTAATATTTCCCCTGCGCGCGCCGAACCACACTCACGCAGTCAACACTCCAGCCGCGCAGCGCAACGCGCGTATAAGAAATTCCGAGTGACAGTTTCTCGCCGGGTAAACCTACGCACCCACGCCAGCACTCTTGCCCGTGCTCGCCAGCAGTTGCGTGAACGCATCCGCAAACAACTTCACGCCATCGACCACGAGTTTGTCCGTCACTTCTTTCATGGATATCCCAGCCTTCTCAAGGTTCTCCATGGTTTTGGCGGCTCCGGGCACATCTTCCGTCAAACTTTTGCGCAGCTTTCCGTGGTCGCGGAACGCGTCGAACGTTGCCGGCGGAATGGTGTCGACCGTATCCGCGCCGATTAGTTCTTCCACGTACAAAACGTCGCGATACTTGGGATTCTTGGTGCTGGTGCTGGCCCACAAGAGACGCTGCGTTTGTGCTCCCTTATCGGCAAGGGCCTTCCAGCGCGGACCACTGAACAGTTCCTGATATTTCTCATAGGTGAGCTTGGCGTTCGCGATGGCAATTTTTCCTTCAATGCTCTGCAGCAGGGCCTTCGCCTCGCCGCTCGCGGTCTTCAACTTCTCTTCAACCTTCGAATCGACCAGCGTATCGATGCGGCTGACGAAGAAGCTGGCCACGCTCGCGATATGGCTCACGTCCTGTCCCTTTTTCGCGCGTGCTTCAAGCGCCGAGAGGTAGGCTTCCGCCACTTTCTCGTAGGCGGATTGCGCGAAAAGCAGCGTAATGTTGATATTCAGTCCGTCTTCCAGTAACTGACGAATCGCGGGGATGCCTTCCGGCGTCGCCGGAACTTTCACCATCAGATTCTCTCGTCCCACCGTTTTCCATAGCCTGCGCGCTTCTTCCATCGTCCCCTGAGTATCGTTTGCGAGGTACGGCGAAACTTCCAGGCTGACGTAGCCATCCCGCCGTTTGGTTTCCTGGTAGACCGACTTGAAGATGTCGCACGCGTCCTGCACGTCCCTAATGGCGATCCTTTCGTACACGCCCTTCGCGTCCAGTTTCTTCGCGTCTGCAGACTCGACGATGTCGGCGTAAAGTTTGCTGCCGGTTATCGCCTTTTCGAAAATCGAAGGATTGGACGTCTGTCCGCGCAGACCGTCGTTATCGATCATCTTCTTCAATCCGCCGCCGGTAAGCAGGTCTCGGCGAATATAATCCATCCACGGCGACTGCCCGTAATCCAACAGTCCCCTCAAAGGATTCTTACCCGCAACGTTCGGAATGGTTGGTGCTGATGTGGTCATAACAACTCTCCTATGCTATCTCAGGGCCTGGACCCTCATTCTACGCCTCGGGCCCATTGCTCCAAATTTGTTTCAGCTTTTTAACACCTTAGGCTCGCACGCCTTCTGCTCCAGGACCTGAACCTTTGCCAAACGGCGCACATGGCGCCCTTCATTGGTAAACTTGGCACCGAGAAACGCCCTCACCAGGTCTTCTGCGAGCTTTTCGCCGACTACCCTCGAACCCAGTACCAGAATATTAATGTTGTCGTGCTCCACTCCTTGGTGCGCAGAGTAGGTGTCGTGGCACATCCCAGCTCGTATGCCGACCAATTTATTCGCGGCTACACTAGCACCCACGCCACTGCCGCAGATAAGCACGCCCCGCTCAGAGCGCCCGTCAAGAATCGCCCGGCCTACAGCCTCTGCAAAGTCCGGATAGTCCGACGGATTCTCGTTGAACGCGCCCACATCCAGGACCTCAAGTTTTAGTGACCGGAGCAAATCTCCCATCGCGTTTTTCAGCCGGAATCCTGCGTGGTCCGAGCCAATCACGATTTTCATAAAACCCTATCTGCCCATCATCACTTCCTTTGCCGCCGCCACAACTTTGTCCGGTTCGAACCCGAACTTCTTCAGCAGGTCCTTCAAAGGCGCGGACGATCCGAAGCTGTGCATCCCGATCATTTTTCCCTTCGGGCCAACATACCGATCCCAACCCAATGTCGCCGCCATCTCCACCGACACGCGGGCAGTTACATTTGCGGGAAGCACACTTTCTCTGTATGCCGCGTCCTGTTTTTCGAACAAATGCCACGAGGGCATGCTCACAAGACGCACCTTGATTCCTTCCGTTTTGAGCGTTTCTGCTGCCGCAACGATCAGCTGCACTTCGCTGCCAGTGGCCATCAGGATGACGTCAGGTTTGCCTCCTTCTGCATCCAGCAAAACATACCCTCCCTTTGCGACTCCCGTGGCGGGGGCATACTTGGTTCGATCCAAGGTGGGTATGGCTTGGCGGCTGAGCACAAGCATTGCCGGGCCGCCTTCGTGCTGCATGATCACCTTGTATGCTTGGGCGACCTCGTTGGCATCACCCGGCCGGAACAGCAGCATGTTGGGCATGGCACGAAATGCTGCAAGCTGCTCAACTGGTTGGTGCGTCGGGCCATCTTCGCCGAGGCCTATGGAATCATGCGTGAAGATGAACAGGGATGGCACTTCCATAAGTGCTGCCAGCCGCATGCTCGCACGCATATAGTCGCTGAAGTTGAAGAACGTGGCCCCAAACGCCCGCGGACCGCATAGCACGATACCGTTCACAGTGGCGCCCATCCCATGTTCGCGTACGCCGAAGTGGATGTTTCGACCGGAATATTCTTCTGGAAAGAAATCGCCTGCGTCCTTGAACGTGAGATTGGTTTTGTTGGACTTGGCCAGGTCCGCAGAACCACCGATAAGCCATGGAATATTTTCTGCGAGCTTGTTCAGCACCTTGCCAGCGCTTTCGCGGGTGGCCATTCCTTTGGCGTCGGCAGGGAAGATGGGCAGATCTTTGTCCCAGCCATTGGGGAGTTCACACTTCCGCATGCGGTTCAGTTGATCAGCGAGTTCCGGAAATTTCTTGCTGTACTCGCCAAAAAGTTCCACCCACTTATCGCGCTCACGCTTTCCCCGGCTACCAAGTTCGTCCTGAAATCGTTGGTAGACGCCATCGGGCACATAGAATTGCTTGTCTTCCGGCCAGCCGTAGAACTTCTTCACCAGCTTGACTTCCTCTTCGCCGAGCGGCTCGCCGTGCGCTTCGTACGAATCCTGCTTGTGCGGCGATCCGTATCCGATGTGACTGTCCACCACGATCAGCAGCGGACCGTCCGTATTCTGTTGGAACTTCTTGTAGGCATGCGACAGCGTCATCAAGTCATTGGCGTCCGACACACGCGTGACATTCCAGCCGTATCCCACGAAACGGGTCATCGCATCTTCGTTGAAGGACCAGCTCGCGGGGCCATCCAGCGTCACTCGATTGTTATCGTAAATCCAGCAAAGGTTGGAAAGTTTCAGATGACCGGCAAGCGAGGCCGCTTCGGCAGCGACGCCTTCCATGATGTCGCCGTCACCGCAGATGGCATATACCTTGTAATCGAAAAGTTCAAAACCTGGACGATTGTAAGTTGCAGCAAGCCAATAGCTGGCAATGGCCATGCCCACGCTGTTGCCCGCGCCTTGACCTAGTGGCCCGGTGGTAGTTTCCACGCCGGTGGTCATATGCGATTCGGGGTGACCGGGCGTATTGCTGTCGAGTTGCCGGAAATGCTTGATGTCGTCCATCGAGACGGCGGGCTCGTTGGTCACTTTTCCGTCCTCGACATCCTTCACGCCTGTCAGATGCAGGATCGAGTAGAGCAACATCGATGCGTGGCCTGCAGATAAAACGAAGCGATCACGATTTGGCCACAGCGGATCGGCGGGATCGTACCTCAGAAAATATTGCCAAAGCGAATACGCTACCGGCGCCAATCCCATTGGCGCGCCGGGATGGCCAGAGTTGGCCTTTTGCACTGCATCAATGGCCAGCGTGCGGATGGTATCGATACAAAGCTGCTCGATATTCTGCTGGCTCACTTTTTCTTTTTCACGGGTCATCTGTTGGCTCATTTGCTGGCTCATTTTTCTCCCTCACGGGTCAGAGGATACCCGCATCGTGGGTTTCAGGGGTTAGATGCACCACCTGCAGAGAAGTTCTCGAAATTGTACTTCAATCC